>JAAYKT010000068.1 GCA_012522255.1 Clostridiales bacterium | reverse complement strand
TCGTTATTCTTGAAGTCATAAAAAAGCCGATTAAAAATAGCACTGCAGAAATCAATAGTACATTGCGGGGTGGCCGTTTTTTCAAAATAAAACCAGACATAATAGAACCAAGGCAAAAAGTTATCATGCTGATGGAAAATGTTACGGAGGTTTGACTCCTGCTCCACCCGAACTCTGCTTCAAGAGGCGCTGCAAATAAAGACCAGGCATAAATCAAGCCCAAAAACAGCATTAAAAAGGCACCTATTATCAAAATTCTTTTCCCCATACACTACACTCCGTTTTTTCCATATGTTAATATCCCCTTTAGATTAAATATCGCATAGAAGATTTATCCTTAAAGGGGATATTCTAAAATTCTTATCCTATTCAGCCCATATCTCTTCATCAGTTGGTGGTGCATCCTTACGCGGATAAGCAACTGTTGCAATATTTAACAGATGCTCATATGTAAGGTTTTCGGATATGCTATTACCACCCCAGGACCCGCAACCAAGAGAAGGTGTCGGGTTCAAATTTGTAAAGAGCCCACCGCCCCCTGCAGCTATTCCGGGAACATTAACCAGTAGCCTGCCCACAGGCAATTCCACTGCGGCATATTCGATTTTTTCCTTATCGTTGGAGTGGATAACAGCAGTATGTCCTGCTCCTTGATACAATAAATTAGCTTTTGCTATTTCCACGCCTTCCTTAAACTCATCATAACTAGTCAATATGAGTACAGGGCATAACTTTTCACAACATAACAGGTCTTCTTTACCTTTTGATTCAGTAAGAACAACTAATGCCGATGTTTCTTTTGGTATATCAAGCCCGGCTTTTCTTGCAATATCATAGGCAGATTTTCCTATAATATCAGCCTGCAGTCTTCCATCTTTGAACAAAGCATTTCTGACTTTGTCAACTTCTGCAGGGTTTTCTATGTAATAAGCGCCACTTTTTTGTAAAGCTTTTATCATATCCTCTTTTTTACTTTTATGCACAATTGCAGACTGATTGCAGGTGCATATAACACCGTTATCAAAACTTCTGCCCATAACAATGAACTGTGCTGCCAAGTCCAAATCATCATAATCCCTATCAATAACAGCCTGAACATTTCCCTAGCCTACACCAAAAGCAGGCTTCCCGCTTGAATATGCGGCTTTTACCATGCCCATCCCCCCTGTGGCAACAACCACATCTGCAGCAGCCATAAGAGACTGCGTGGCTTCTATACTTGGGTCTTCAACTATTTGGATAATATGTTTTGGTGCATTTATTTCTGCCTTTAATTGCCAACATAGCATTTCCCAATGGAGTTATAGTTGGGTTGGTTATTGGGGATACCGAAGCAATCACGCCTTTTGGGTGGGCTACATATACTAAGCCTTTTTCATCATCCCTTTTAATTATACCAACGGATTTTTTATTCTTCATAGTCAGCCAAACACCGGAACCCATCGTAGTATTCTTGATTACCTTAGATTCCTCATTCCCCATGCCTGTCTCTTCTATAGCCAGTTTGGCAAGTTCTTCAGCATTGTCCGATACAGCCTTGTTGATTACACGACACATTAGGTCTACTTCTCCCTGTGTACACTTTTTCATTTCTTCGAAAGCTGTCCTTGAATTGTCAAGTAGTTTTAAAAGTCCCTGATTCATTCTAATTCCCCTTTCTTTTATACTCAAATACTTCAATTTTATAATTGAAAATGTTACACTTCTGTAAACATTAAAGGTGCATTGAATTTCCTCATACAATCTCCTTAAAAACCATCTTTATCCACCAATTATTTATAGTATATCCTATTATTAGCACTACTTAAATAGATATGGTAAGATGCCTGTGTTGATTAGCTGTCTAAGAAGAAGCAAAATTATAATAAAACGAAATGCTAAAACCTTTTTCCTACGCGTTTCAAAAGAATTGCAAATACCCCTGTCAGTAAGGCAAGGGCGGACATGAGTATAAACCCGGAGGCATAACTCTTCGTCTTATCATAAAAAAGCCCCACTAAAAAAGGACCTATAAGCACCCCTATATTTAGGCATGTAGATAATATACCATAACCTAACCCAACCTGCTCTCGTGGCAGGTATTTTGGTACCAAAGAAAAAACAGGTGACGGAACAAATGAAACGGACAGCCCGATCAATCCTCCCAGAACCAATGGATTGATACCTCCTCGCGGCACCAATAAAAGAGCAATTGCCAAACCAATGCTTCCGCCTAATATGAAGTATTCTTCATTGCCGAATTTATCTGTCAAATATCCTACAAAGGTACTGAAAATCAGGGCACCAATCATTAGAAGACTAGTCAAAAATCCCGCATAACTTGTATCATAACCAATGGAAACATAATAGTCGCTGCCAAAAGCCAAGTATGATATTGACGAAGCATTATACATCATCCAAATTATCGCTATTAGCCATATTGGCCAACCTATTTTTTTTGCTTCATACAGAGATTCTTTAAAACTCGTTTTATCCTGTTTAGAATTAACGCCAGATATATCATTATACTTGAATAAAAATAGAATAAGAATAATAAAGCAATAAGCAGATGTTAGTAGCAGCGGAATTCTCCAATTAGTTGCCGCAGCCAATAACCCAAAGGTGTTCAAAGTCAATATTGTACCTAAAGGCATAGCAGTATTGAATACTCCCATGGCAATACCCATATCTTTCTTGTCAAAAATTTTGGAAAGAACCTGGGGAGCTACAATAGCTATAGTCAATGCACCGATTCCCGAAATAATTCTACCGATTACGAGAATAGCAAAATTATTACCAAAGCCCACCATCAAAGAACCGGCAAGGGCTATTATTAAGGATGTAATGCCGACACGTCTCGAACCATAAATATCGGATAAAATCCCACCCGGTATTGAAATAAAAATCCCCGGTAATCCAAAAAAACTCATCAAAGCTCCGGCTTGAGCATGGGAGATTCCCAATGAAGATATTATAAATCCAAAGACAGGCGGCAGCCCCTGAAAAATCACTGCAAACACTAACATAAATATATAAATAAAGGACAAAACCTTCCACTTATGCAATTTTCCCATTTTATACCTCCAGAAAAATTATTTAAACGAACTGATTGTGTGTAGGTTTTATAATTATAAAAAATATTGGTATCAATAACGATTATATCTTAAAAAAGCCAAAATAAGAATAACAATCCTTGAGTAATCCTGTTATAATACCCATATATATTTGAATACAACTAAAATAGAATATGTCTTTATAAAACTAAAAAATAAAACTATTATATGGCGAGGTGTATAAAGTGACAGATAAAATAAGAATAGGCATTGCAGGGTATGGAAATTTAGGAAAAGGCGTAGAAATTGCAATACAGGAAAATGCTGACATGGAATTAACAGCTATATTTTCAAAGAGATATGATTTAACAAAACTTAATCATCCGTGCAAAGATAAGATTTTTGATGCCGCCGATGCGCATAAATTTAAAGATATTATTGATATTATGATACTATGCGGGGGTTCATCGAAAGATTTGCCTGGGCAAGGCCCTCTCTATGCCTCTATGTTTAACACGGTGGACGGTTATGATAACCATGGCAATATTCCTAATTACTACAATGCCATGAATAAAGCCGCTACCGATAATGGTAATATCAGTGTTGTATGTGCAGGCTGGGATCCCGGCTTGTTTTCCATAAACAGGGTTCTATTCGAATCCATAATGCCACAAGGCAAATCCTATACGTTTTGGGGACCCGGTGTCAGCCAAGGTCACTCTGATGCATTAAGAAAAATCCCGGGGGTTAAAAAAGCCATTCAATATACTATTCCTGTCGAAGACAATTTGGGCAAGATAAAAAAAGGCGGTACACCGGTACTATCTATCAGAGAAAAGCATAAAAGGGAGTGCTATGTGGTGATAGAAGAACATGCAGATAAAGAGGGGATTAGAAAAAGTATAATAACCATGCCAAACTATTTTGCAGACTATGATACCAACGTAAACTTCATCAGTGAAGAAGAATTTGTAAAAAACCATTCCAAGATGTTTCACGGAGGAACAGTTATAAGAAATGGAAAAACCGGCACAGATCCCTCAAATGATCAAGCCTTGTCTTTTTCTTTAAATTTGGGCAGCAATTCGGAATTTACGGCAAGCGTTCTTACAGCTTATGCAAGAGCCGCCTATAGGCTAAAGAAGAAAGGATGTTCTGGCGCTAAAACTGTGTTTGATATACCATTAAAATATTTATCAAATAAAACTTTAGATGAGTTGTGCAAAGAATTGTTGTAATCAATATGTAAAAAAGCTTACGTTGACAAGGATAATTATCTGTGATAAAGTTGTATCTAATTTATTAAATAGCAGTGTGCTTAAGAGGCTGCGGTTTGCCAAGAGTATTGCATAAAAAATGCAAGAAAGGGACAGCCGCCGAAATATAGGTTTACCTATATTGGGTCTACATTTAACAAATGTGGAACTGTCGTTGGAGAATTGCCCGATTTTCCTACGGAGCACTTAACACATTGGGGCAAAAGACGACTATTTATGCAGTCATGAGTCTTTTTGCTCATGACTGCTTTTTTTATATTTAAAAACTTATGAATAGAAAGCGGTGCTGATATGAAACTTTTTGGGACAATGAAAACCGATGAAAAGGGACATCTGATAATTGGTGAATGTAATACAATTGATCTGGTAAAAGAATACGGAACACCGTTGTATGTAATGGATGAAGACCTGATCAGGGATAATTGCAAGTTATTTAAAAAGCATTTCAAAAGTGATGATATAGAAACAGAAGTTATTTATGCATCAAAAGCATTTATGACTATGGCAATGTGTAAACTCATTGAAGAAGAGGGATTATCCTTGGATGTGGTTTCCGGAGGAGAGTTATATACTGCACTTGCAGCAGGTTTTCCTGCAAAGAAAATTTTCATGCATGGAAATAACAAAACCGAGGAAGAAATTTGCATGGCTATAAAATCTGGTGTAGGGCGTATAATCGTGGATAACATCAATGAGATAAATTTGATTTCTGATAATTGCAAAACATCTGATAAAAAGATCCGAATCCTCTTAAGAGTCAATCCCGGCATTGAAGTAAATACCCATGAATATATTAAAACTACAAAGAACTCTTCAAAATTCGGAATCAGCATTTACGATGAAAATATAATACAAATCCTAAATAAAATTAAGGAAAACAACCTCTTGGAATTCATGGGCTTCCATTGCCATATCGGTTCCCAAATAATGCAGGAAGAATCTTATTACGAAACAACAAAGATTATGCTTGATTTTATCAAAAATATTTCAGATAAATGCAATTTAACAGTTAAAGAATTGAACTTAGGGGGTGGTTTTGGAATATATTATTCTAATGGTGATACTTTTATGGACTTAGAAAAACTGTTTAAAAACATACTGTGTATTATCAGAAATAAGGCTAATGAATTTAATATTCCAAGTCCTAAAGCAATGATAGAACCGGGCAGAGCCATTGTTGCAAATGCAGGAACCACCCTATATCTGGTAGGGGGTACGAAAAAAACCTATTCGGGCAAACATTATGTCTTCGTTGATGGCAGCATGAATGATAATATGAGAACCGCTTTATATGATGCAAAATATGAAGCAGCCATAGCTAACAGAATGAATGACGAAGCGATAGAATATTATACAGTAACAGGCAGATGTTGCGAATCTGGTGATATGATTGTTAAAAATATTGCCCTGCCTCATCCTGAAACAGGGGATATTGTAGCTGTGTCAACAACAGGAGCATATAACTATAGCATGTCCGGTAATTATAACAGGCTTCCGAAACCGCCGGTAATATTTGTAAAAGGCGGAAACTCAAGATGTGTAGTAAAAAGAGAAACCTATGAAGATATAATAAGGAACGACATGATTTAATGGGGGTCTGCAACATGGAAGTAATTGTACAAAAATATGGAGGAACTGCTGTAGAAACCGTTGAGAAGGTTCAAAAAATAGCAAATGGAATAATCCAAAGAAAAAAAGAAGGATATAGCATAGTAGTTGTAGTTTCCGCTATGGGTAAAACGACTAACAGACTTATTGAGCTGGCCAATTCAGTATCGGCCAAACCGGATAAAAGAGAGTTAGATATGCTTATGGCAACCGGCGAACAAGTTTCTGTTTCTATCTTATCTATGGTACTCAAAGAAAAAGGCTATGAATCCATTTCGCTAACGGGTTTTCAAGCAGGCATAAAAACAGAAGGAACACATACCAAGAACAAGATTATAGAAATAGACATTGAAAGAATAAAAAATTACTTGGAAGAAGGCAAAATTGTGGTAGTAGCAGGATTCCAGGGAATAAACGGGGAAGGAGATATAACTACTTTAGGCCGGGGCGGTTCCGACACAACGGCAATAGCGCTGGCAGCGAAACTTAAATGCCCTTGTGAGATTTATACGGATGTCGATGGCATTTACGGCGTTGACCCGAGGCTTTACCCTAATGCAAAAAAGTTAGATACAATATGTTTTGAAGAAATGATGGAAATGTCAAGCCTGGGGGCAAAAGTTTTGGAGACAAGATCCGTAGAAATAGGATACAGATATAATGTTCCCATATATGTAGCATCAAGCCACATGGATAAAAAAGGAACATATATTAAGGAGTTTGATAAACAAATGGAGCAAAAAGTAATAACTGGACTTACGATTAGTGATGATATATTGATGGTTACAATTAATCATATTCCCTATTCTCCGGAGAATATATCCAATATATTCAGCAGTTTATCTGACAGAGAAGTCAATATAGATATGATTAGCCAAACATCACCAAATAATAATCGAGTAAACATATCCTTTACAACATCAAAAGAAAATGAAACAGTTGTTGATGAGGCTTTAAACGAACAAGTAAAAAAGATAAGCGGAATAAAAGTAAAAAAAGACAGTGATGTATCAAAGCTATCAGTAGTAGGAATGGGAATGCGAAACGAATCGGGAGTTGCCTCAAAAATGTTTAAATTATTTGCAGAAAACGATATTTATTTTAAATTAGTTACTACTTCCGAGATAAGTATTTCCTATACTATCAATGCTTCAGACAAACAAAAAGCGATAAATGCTATAAGTAAAACATTTAACCTATAATAACCAAATAATAATTAAAAATATAATCAGGGAGTGAGGTCAATGCCTTTATTTAAAGGATCAGGTGTTGCAATTGTCACACCTTTTAAAAATGATAAAGTAAATTATGAAAAACTGGGAGAACTTATTGAATGGCATATAGATAACAGCACTGATGCAATAATTATCTGTGGAACCACCGGAGAGGCCTCAACTATGACAAAAGAGGAGAAAAAAGAAGCCATGAAATTCACTGTTGAAAAAACCGGTGGCAGAATTCCCGTTATAGCAGGAACCGGTGGTAATAACACTGCTGATGTTATTGAAATGAGCAAATACGCAGAAGAGGTAAAAGCTGATGGGCTTTTAATAGTAACCCCGTATTATAACAAGACTACTCAAAAAGGATTAATAGCCCATTATACGGCAATTGCTGATAAAGTGAACATACCAATAATCATATATAATGTCCCCGGCAGGACCGGGCTCAACATACTGCCAAAGACTATTGCCGAACTTAGCAAACATCCAAATATAAAGGCCTTAAAAGAGGCATGCGGGGACATATCGCATATTGCTGATGTAGCAAGGTTATGCCCTGAAGATTTCTCTATATATTCAGGGAACGATGATCAGGTTGTACCAATTCTGTCCCTGGGCGGACTGGGAGTAATATCTGTTATTGCAAATATAATGCCCAAGGAGACCCATGATATGGTGCAAAGCTATCTTGATGGAGACATAGAAAAATCAAGAAAGATACAATTAGGCATAAATGGTTTGGTTCATTCTCTTTTCATAGAAACCAGCCCCATACCAATAAAAACAGCCATGAATTTACTGGGAATGAATGCCGGAGAGCTTAGAATGCCCCTTGTTGAAATGGATACAAAAAATAGAGAAATACTTATAAAAGAAATGAAAGCTGCAGGTCTAAATCCTGTGGAGAAGTATTATGATTAGAATTATCATATACGGTGCAAACGGAAAGATGGGGCAGGTTTTGAGTAAGGTAATTGCCTGTGAAAAAGATATGAAAATCGTAGCAGGTATAGACAGGTCACCAAATAAAGAAAAAAATCCTTACCCTGTATACAAGGATTTTAAAGAATGCAAAGAAGAAGCTGATGTAATAATTGACTTTTCCCATGTGTCAAATTTAGAGAAAGTGTTAAAGTATTCATTGGAAAAAAGATTGGCGCTGATAATCGCTACAACGGGTTTATCAGACGAAGATTATAGCGAGATAAAACAGGCTTCAAAAAATATTCCCGTACTTTGTTCATCCAATATGTCGCTGGGTATCAATGCATTAAAAAAGGCATTAAAAGAAATAAGCCCGACCTTAGACGGTTTCGATATAGAAATCATAGAAAAGCATCATAACAAAAAATTAGATGCACCGAGCGGTACCGCGTATTTGTTAGCCAATGCAATCAACGAATCTTTGGATAACAGTAAAAACTATACTTTTGGCAGAAAAGGCATCGATGCAAAAAGACAGAGCAATGAAATAGGTATCCATGCTATTCGCGGAGGAACCATACCCGGTGAACATACCGTGATATTTGCCGGTCTTGACGAAATAATAGAAATAAAACATACTGCTTTAACTAAAAATGTCTTTGCCAATGGAGCGGTAAAAGCCACCCGCTTTATCACCAAAGCACAACCGGGATTATATGGTATGAATGATATTTTTTGATCCTTTCAAGTAGAAAGAAGAGGGTTACTACCCTCTTCTCCTTTCTGCTTTACCCCAACATTAACTCACCTTTGCATAGCAATCTAATAGCAAATAAACTCACCTTTGTTTTAAAGAAGCATATGATAATTATAAAACCTATGTGAAGGAGTAATCGAATTGTATCACAAATGTCCGTATCTACTTAATAATTGCATGCACCTATGCCCTTTCATTTCTTATACGACAACGCATAACCAAGACTTTGCATGCCCCATTACAAATGAATACTATCCACCTACTTCCCCCGAAAACAAACCGAATCCCGCTACTTTAGACTTTGGACCAAATCCTTTTGTAATTAATATTGAGGAAGCTACAAAAAATAATGATTATTTCCGCGTTGCACTATGGACAGGGGAACACTTACAACTCACTTTGATGAGCATTGATGTAGGAGATGATATTGGACTTGAAATGCATCCCGATGTTGACCAGTTCCTCCGGATTGAAGAGGGTGAAGGTTTGGTCCAAATGGGAAACAGTGAAAATAACCTTAATTTTCAAAGAAAAGTTTTCGATGACTATGTCATTTTAGTACCGGCAGGAAAATGGCATAATCTCACCAACGTTGGAGATAAGCCAATAAAACTGTATTCCATCTATGCACCGCCAGAACACCCCCACGGCACCGTTCATAAAACCAAGGAAGAAGCTGAAGAAGCCGAAAGCATCTGATATTTTACTAAATGGCTTCTTACTAAGAACATCTATTTATGCTATAATTTGATAAAAAAGTAAGAAGCCAATTCACAAATTCATCTCTTTCTAATCAAACCTTACACAATACTTTTTTTCCAAATCCTCCAAGTGGTTAAAAATATGCACTAAATCTTTTCCAAACACTAAAAGATTATAGTTTATAATGCCGCTGTCAGCGGTTTTATTTATGGCCTTTTTATTCATTAATATAGAAAGCTTTCTATTCAATTCGGTGTGGCTTATATAAGGAATGCTGTTTAAAATTTCACTGTACCGCATATTTCCCGCTTCTATAGATTTTAATATTTCCGGCACCCATCTGAGTTTAATTAATTCCTGTACAATGCAAAACCCATTATAACTTGTAAATTTCATATTATTCTCCTACTAACATATTTGTTCCTTTTTGTTACCTCCCTTGTATTATATAATATAAATAGGGTAAATTATAGTCAAATTAAAAACAAATAGATCTTTAGGAGGAGAAAAAATGAAACATTTAGAATTATTACAGGAATACTTATCAAACTTAGGGGTGCTTATAGTTAAACTGCATAACATTCATTGGAATGTTGTAGGCAACCAATTTTTAAGAGTCCATACTTTTACCGAAGAAATATATGATGAAATGTTTAAAGCCTATGATGAAGTAGCCGAATTGTTGAAAATGAAGAAAGTTATGCCCCTTTCCACTATGGCTGAATACTTGGAAAAAGCATCTATTAAAGAAATTGCCGCTAAAGACTTTTCAGTTAAAGAATCACTCAATATAGTCAAAGAAGATCTTGAAGCTATGAAAAAGCTGGCAACGGATATCAGAAATATTGCCGACGGCGAAGGCGACTTTGAGACTGTAGCAGTATTTGAAGGATATGTAGCATACTTCAGCAAGAACCTCTGGTTTGTGGAAACCATGTTGAAATAAAATTTATGATTAAACTCTAAGCTGTTTAATACCGCCACAGCAATTTATATAAAGCCTCTGCAACGCTGCAGAGGCTTTTTGATTGTTGCCATTATTTTGATTTGTACTAGGTTTTTAAATTTTTAACTATGCAATACTTTTATTTTTTAAAAACAAATAAATATTCATGAGCTAATAACAAAAAATTGTATTTTATACTATTTGTTTTCCAATATCCGGTTGCCTTGCAGTTATGCTGTTCTTTTATGATTATTTCTTTAAGTCTAAAACCGGAACTCTCGAAAATCTTCATAACCTCTAAACTAATAGGAATAACATGTCCTTTTTGCCTGGTATCTCCCATCAGAATTGAACAAAACTTACCTTTTTTAAGCACGCGATTGCTTTCAGATGCAACGCTTTTCATTTCTTGTAAGAATTCCGGAACTTTACAATGTGACAAATCTTCTTCTATATCTTCACTGTATTGAATAATATTGGCATAAGGTGGATGAGTGCAAATAAAATCAATACTTTCATCGGGAACAAAATCAAGATTTCGAGCATCACCCTTATGTATATATACCTTTCCGCCATTTTCCCACTCAAAATTTACTTTTTCTTTACAACGCTCTAACGCCACTGAATTTATATCAATTCCAATAATATTTCTGTTTAATAATTTTGCTTCTACAAGGGTAGTTCCTCCTCCTGCAAATTGATCAAGCACTAAATCACCTTCATTTGAATAGCGCAAAAGCAAATTTCTTGGAATATAAGGAGACCAGTTTCCCCTCCACTTTGAATCATGAGTTGCCCAACTTCCTCTATCGGGGAAACTCCAAACTGTATTCATTTCAAGTTCAAAATTATCCGGTTCCCACTTTTCTTTTTTCTTTTCCATTATGTCCCACCTTTACATAAACAAAGTCTCCATAATACCATTTTCCATGTCATCTATGTTAAAAATGGTATCAAGCACAATAAATGTTTCCTTTAGGTTTCCTTTAGCCCTTCTCCACGCAGTGCCATCCGTAATCCAAACAAAAGTAAATCCATCAACGGAACTTGCTTCTTGCGCCAGCATTTTATAACTACGTGCAGTTTCATTAAGTTTTGACCCGCCGCTAATTCCACCATAAAAATTGGTTTCATTCTTTATAAAGCCTGCCTTTTTAATATAGCTTTCTACTAAGTTTTCCATTTGATGACCGCCACGATTTTTTCTTCCATTTGTGTCTAAACCCGTTTCTACACCTAAGGCATAATCAACAAGATTATTAACCAAATGGTTAGAGATTAAATCAAATAATCCGGTTTTCTCCATAAAAATCTTATATTGTTCCAAAGTATAATTCATTCTGTCAAATCTGTATATAAAGGCTCCCTCTTCATCCTGTACATATATTTCATTACCACGTACAGCAAGCAACAAAGGTATGCATTTTAAAGTTTCAGGATATTTCATAATAATCTTTTCAAATTCATCTTCAATATTTTTAGAACCAATTAGTGAATTTAGAATATTAAGCTCAACTTTTAATTTTTCTACATTTTTAGTTACTTTATCAAAGTCAACATAATAGTCATACCCGGAAATACTAAATTTAAATTTGCCTAACCACTCATCAAAATTACGCATATCCAATATCCTTTCAATAATTTGCTATAAGTAATTCACTAATTTTCCCTCTTGATTCTGCATTACAGTTAATCATTCTATTAGCTTGTACACGGTTTATCCTATGCTTTTTATATAAATCATCAAAAAAATCATCTTCAACGTCATGATTTTTTGGATCTGAATTACTCACAACCACCTTTGCGCCTTTTTTATCTAATAACCCTACATACTTTGCCAACTCAATCTGCGCATTATCATCAAATAAGTCTTCTGTATAAGATGTAAAATTGGCTGTTTCAGTAATCGGACGATAAGGAGGATCAAAATAAACAAAAGTATTTTGATCAATAAAGTCAAAGGAATCCTTATAATCGCCACATACTATTTTTACTTTCTGCAAAGACAAAGAAATATTTTTTAAATTATCTGTATCGCATATGCGAGGGTTTTTATAAGCACCCATTGGCGCATTAAATAAACCCTTACGATTAACCCTGTATAAACCATTGAAACAAGTTCTATTTAGAAAAACAAATAATGCAGCTTTCTCTATACTAATATCTTCTCCACCGCCAATTTTTAGATTATTAATTCGTTCTCTTATTCTATAGTAATATTGCTTGCGTTCTTCGTTGTTTATTGGCAGATATTCATTTTGCATAACAGATAATAAACAGGATAGTTCATTTACATTGTCACGTATAATTCTATATACATTAATAAGCTCAGGATTAATATCACTTATATAAATGGAATCTAAATCATAATTTGATAGAATATCAAATAATACTGCCCCGCCCCCTACAAAAGGTTCAGCATACTTATTTGTTTTCACGCCTAAGTCTTTAGGGTATGTGTTCCTAATAATAGTAATTAATTGTCCTTTACCTCCGGCCCATTTCACGAATGGTCTTAATTGTGTTTTTTTCATTAATTAGACTCCTATCACTATTACAAAATCCAATATTAACATTCAAGTTTGTTTATAATAAAAAAACAAACGATAATTGTTTGGTTAATAAAACCCAGACACAATTACGTAAAACTTTTTGATCAAGATCAAATCCTAAAACTATTTTAATGCCTTAATCATTATTATATCAAAAGAACAACCGTTTTGCAGCCTGTTTTACTAATCGATGGTGTGTAAATCCAAGTTTATACCCTCATCATTTAACTAATATTTATCTTCATCAAAATAATCCTTGTCAATATTTTGTATCTTATATATATGCTCTGTGGATAATCCAACCCCATAATCTATCATCAGGTTTGTCAATTTTTCTCCATCAATTAAAACAATTCTACTAATTTGATGGTAATTAGCAAATTCTATAGCTTTTTTACTGAAACCTGAAGTGGTTAAAAATACACCCTTCTTTGCCCCTTTTCCACTGAGTGCTCCTGCAAATTTTTGAATCTCGGGCTTTCCAACTGAATCAGTCCATCTTTTAGCTTGAACATAAATATAATCAAGCCCTAACTCATCTTCTTTTATTAAACCGTCTATTCCATCATCAGGACCATCACCGGTATGTATAGCACTATCTCTTGATATATCATCTGTCTTACCACCATAACCCATTTTTCTAAGTAGATCCAACACTAATATTTCAAAAAATTTAGGACTCATCTTAAATATTTCATTAAGTAAATCTTCTGATAATTGCTTGTTCATTTTTTTAAAAGCATTGTCTATTTGTTCTTCAGGAATTTCTTCTTCATCTGGCATATCAACTACTGACGTTGGTTCTTTATCCAAACCCAAAAATTTTCTAAATGATTCGTTTTTCTTTAAATCATCTAATTTTATATTATAGCCTTTTTCTCTAATAAAAGTTTCACCCTCTGGGCTGATTTTATATTCTCCCCTTGTAGGTCTATCTAATATACCGGCTTTAGTTAAATATATACAAGCCCAATTAACTCTATTATCAAAAGTAGTTTGTTTTTTAGATGGTAAAAGTTCTTTTCTAGCACTTTCTGATATAGACATGTTTTTTGCTAATATCTCCCTTATGTCTTTCAACTTATAGACTTCTTTATTTTCCAATATCTTTAAAATATAAGGATAAAAATCATCAAATTTTGGAATCATGAGACCAACCTCCTTGTATAATTAATATAGTTTCAAACAGTGAAAGAAATCACTGCTTAACTTGCAAATCTAATAGGTTATCAAATCCTATTTTTAATCTAGTAACTTCTAAATATCAGACATAATTTTGGTTTC
>JAAYKT010000067.1 GCA_012522255.1 Clostridiales bacterium | reverse complement strand
TGTCATATTCAAACATGTGTTTGATTTTATACCAGCTTTCCATATCCTTGACCGGAAAATTCAAAGGAAGCGGAATTGTAGCGGTTCTCTTGCACATTTTTACAGTTCTGCCCAGATAATCTGTTTTAATTATGTAATCTCCGGTCTCTTCTATTATTTGTTCCTTAAAGCAGTTGTTTGCTCCCATGTTACCAACCGTAAATGTATCCATATAATCAAAGCAGAACCAGCTCAAATCCATCTGAGTAGCCGTCGCCCCTTGTTCCATCCATTCTATTTCCAACCCTATCAAAGGCCCGAAAAGCTCACAGAAAAACTGTCTTTTTACTTGCTGGTAGGTCATATGACTAATATAATCCTGCCGTAATCGCTTCATTTTTTTCTCCCTCCCTACAAACTTAACCCGTACTTAGATGACCAAAACTGAATAGTTCTTAACATATTCGGCTACCTTATGGTTTGTTATATGTATCCATGTTGAATGAATATATGGTTGCTTCTTCTATATAGTTGAAAACTATTAAATCCTGCTTATTTTCAATCCACCATTTTACAGGCATTTTCCCCCAATTGTCTGTATTACCTCTTACAATTTGATTAACTTTGCCTTTTGGCGTATAGAAAATATACTCATGCGTTATTTCATCGCTTTTATTGCTGTATGTTTATAATATGCCTATTAATCTGCAACAGATCCAGATTCATTATAGCTTCCAAACCTTTCCGGGTTTTATAGCTTTTTACTTAGAAATCATTTTAATGTTTATTGTGATTAATAAATAAAGTAGATATTTTCTTTGACGGTAAACTACAGTTAAGTTCATTTTCGCAAAGGTAATCCCTGTTTTTTTCATTCATTGAGGTTTGATAAATAACCCCGTTTACTTTTATAGTTAAATTCTGAGCCTTTTCATCAAGATTTACCATTCGAAGAATAATACCGTTCCCTCCCTCGGCTTTTTTAAGGGCGGAAACCGTAATCCCTGTTCCGTTGATATCGACCAGGGACTTATTATCTTTAACTTTTATTCCCTCATACGGATCAGTTAGATAATAATAGTCATCTAAATCCGTTTCCTGCACGGTCGCTCTTCCGACTTTAAACTTTCTTGTATCGCATGAAGTAAAGTATACAAGTGGCATATTTCTGAACAGCTTAGCATATTTTTGTATTCCAGCATTTATATATCCGCCGGTATAGGGAAGTATTCCAATTCTGCCGGTTACCATTCTAATACATTGATTTTCCGGTACACGCCAGTTTTCGCCGCCTCCCTCGGATAAGTCATAAGAGCGGTTAATAACACCAGTGCAACGCACCATGGTAAGGGCAATTGCTTTATCGTCAGGCATATGCTCTGCCTCATGCATTCCCTCGGTAAGGGCAGCCACACCGTTTCCGTCTTTTTCAAGCAGCGCAAATGATGTATTTGACACAACCTTGCTCATTGTGCCCCCAAAAGGGCTATCATCCTTATGACAGATAATGTCGAAGGGGTTATCTGCAATTATCGAATCATCCCCAACGCCTGTACGAACCAAAAGCCGCATTCTATGGTCATGTGCGGTATTGTCAATTTCATAGCCGACCGTCAAAAATTCAGAACCTTTTTCAAGCGAAAGCTTTAGTTTGACAGAGCATTTTGTTTTATTATCAGATCGTCTCCTATTTAGGAAATCATAATGCTCAGAAACAAACATATCCCTTTTGATTTCAACGCATGAAACCATGCTGTTGTTTTCTAAAACAGAAACCTCTGCATTAAAATCGGAACCTATTATAGCATTATCCCCTGAATCACCATAAACATAAGAATCTCCTCTGTCGGCTGTATCCTCAATGTCTATAACATTTTTAAACCATTTTTCCTGCCTTTTGTCATATAAGTCAACACTACCGTTTTTATAGACCTTCACTAGGAGATAATCGTTTTCCATTATAAATTTCGAACTCGATTCCAGCCGGTTATAAATCAGCCCGTTTTGGTTTTCTCCCTTGCTCACTATATATCCTTTAAAGGAAAACGGATTTATATCTTTGACATAAAGGTAAACTTCATATCTGTCCACATCCAGCTTGCCGGGCAGATTAAGCGGGCTGTTTACATCTTTAACAG
>JAAYKT010000066.1 GCA_012522255.1 Clostridiales bacterium | reverse complement strand
TTGTTGGTGTTATAATACCTCTTCTGCTGATTTGAAGCTGGAAACATTAATCCAATATTGGTTTCCTAATTTTTTAAACCAATTATAAAATTCCAACTGAATTTGTTCATTTTGTATTTGTCTCCTAAAATGTTCTCGGTCTTTTATGCTGCACCAATTTTTTCCTAAAACAAGCCAAATACCTAAACTGTCTTCATGGATAATTA
The DNA here is from genome assembly GCA_012522255.1 of Clostridiales bacterium. Taxonomy (GTDB): domain Bacteria; phylum Bacillota; class Clostridia; order Lutisporales; family Lutisporaceae; genus JAAYKT01. The sequence goes on along the minus strand of JAAYKT010000066.1, from coordinate 3,919 downwards.
CCTGAATCCGTATATTGTTTATAAAAGAACGTTCTTTACCCTCATATTTTTGTAATTCTTCATATGATTTTCCATAATGTAGCCACGTTGCATTTATATAATTACCGCTGTAAGAATTGAAATAATGACGACTTACTATCTCACGAGAACTATGATGACTTTTCAGTTCAAGCAAACCATATTCCTGAAATTTAGGATAAATTCTAATTCTACTTTGACAGATTATATTTCTATTAAATATTTTCATTTTTTGTTGAAAAATAATATTCTAAATATTCACATATATCATTTATTTTTAGTAATTTAGGTGCGTTAATAAAACGATTGACAAATGATTTATTAATAATAATGTGACTTTTTGAAAACTCGATTTTTTAGTGGTATAGGAGAAACATGCTTACCGCCCGGTCGAGTTTTTAAAAGAAGCCCTAACAAACAACAGATATGGAGAAACACTGTCTCGGCTAGCGAGCCAGTTAGGCTCGCATCTATCTGGATATCAACATATTTTCAGGAATAATACAAAGTCATTCCATGCAAAGGCCGAAACATATGTCCAAGGGTTGCTCCTTGAATAGACCCGGAACCTGGAAAAAATTAGCGAGACAATGAACAGCGACTACTACCAAATGCAGCATTTTATCACCGAGTCGAACTGGAGTGCCCGACAGCTGATGAACCAGGTGGCGCGCGAGGTAAGTGGTACGCTGCCCAAAAAAAAATTCACCGCGCTGATCATCGACGAGGGCGGCTGGGTGAAAAAGGGGGATAAGAGCTCTTTATTTTTCAACTATACAGACAAATGACTGACGAACAGATGTATCATAAAATAATTCACCGGCATATTCGACGACAACAGGACATTAATAACGCCTATCTCAGACAAAATCCGAATCTGTCAAAGTAGAACTAAGAATGAACAAAATAGGCAGAAATGATCCTTGCCATTGTGGTAGTGGAAAGAAATATAAAAAATGTTGTATAAATAAAGAAGTTACGACAGAAATAATAAGTCCAGATATGGATTTTGATAGTTTTGCATCAAACTATATGGCTTATCAAAAAAGAGGAGACAAAGAAGACATAACAGATTTATTGAAATACGATAAATCGGATATATTGTCTGTAATTAGTTATTTACAGGCTCTTCCTGAAAATCATGGTAAAAATATTAGGTTAGAGAATATTCAATGTTTATTGTTAGCTTCAGACAGAAAAGATGAAGGGAAAGAGGTAAACTCATCTGGACTTAAATCTTTCTTTGAAAAACATTTTCTTTATAATTCTCAAGAAGATCCTCCTGAGAATTTATTCACAGAAAATATAATGACACCTATTGGTAATAAGATAATATTTCCAGGACTAGCTCAGGGACAAATATATTTTCTGCAACAGTTAATGAATGTTATTTCTATGGGGGATTTTGAGAGCTCCTTTGTTCGTTCATGTTTATCTCCCGCTTTGCTGTCACTTTCAATCTCAGACTATATTGCTAAAGCATTAGAATACCCTCGAAATATGAGAGGAATTGATGCAGAATCAAATAATATATATATCCCAGATAAATATATAGAACGAAAAAACATTTTTAGGATATCTGTCCGCCATATGGAACAATTAGCAATTTCATGTGGAGGGAATATTTCTGATATAAATTTATTTCTATTGAACCCCAAAAAAGAGGAATGGAACAATACTAATCTTGATGAGAGTCCAATTATACACAAACCAATCTTATATGATTCTGACTCCAAGGAATACATAGTTATATCTCCAACTAATTTATTATATGCAGCGTTTAATAGCCTGCTAAGAAAAACCATTGAATATAACAAATTTGATGATGTGTTAAGTATTTATTCTCATTCTTGTTGGCAACATTCTGATTTCATGTTGTACAATATGGGATTTCGTAGATTAGATTACACCTTCGAAGAAACGCACTTGCCTATTTATGAAGGACTTTACATTTTTGATAGTGATAAATTAGCTTATGTTATATTCATTTACGATAACGGAATTGGCTTTAATATTGACAAGCCATTAGAATATGTAAAGAACAAAGATTCAGATGAAGAAATAATTTCCCATATTAAAAAGGTTTACAAAAGGATGAAATCAGATGAAAAATTATCCGATAATCATTTACTCAACCTGAACATATCTTTAGGTATTGGACGTCCTAAATCTATAAGATGCCCGAATAACCTTAATTGGAATGTTCTTGCTATGTGTATTTATGAGTTAGAAGTATTGAGCAAATCTGATAAATGTAACAATTTAACTTTTTGGAATTATTCTAAAGCTCTAAAAAACATAGATTTAGGAACTCCATTTTTTCTTGATAATATTGCATACTTTATTGATAATGATGAAAGCTTTTATGCGACCGATAATAATCCTGTAGATTGGCTAATAATTGCTGTTGGAAATTCTCTTGACTTTCGAGTAAAAGCTGTTCAAAAAGAGGATATCCATTTGTGTGAAACTGTTGACAGAAAATTTATCCCGGTTTCACGCGAAAAACTTCCTGCTATCTTACCAATATATACAACAAAATCATTGTCTACCCCATTTTTAGCTGCCACGCCATCTTTGGGAGAAACCATATTTATAGAACCAATGAATCCTTTTGTTAAGCCAAAAGATGAAAAGGAGAGATTTGAATCTGAAATATGCATCGCAATTGCTTATTGGTTATTTGTTTTGTCTGAAGTAATAAAAGAGAATCTATCAATTCTATCTATACCTATTGAAATAGTAATAAATTTAGATGACATCGTAGATAACTATTTTGAGGCATTTAACTCTCTTGATAAAGAAGCCAACCTATTTGATAAAATCAGTATTGAAGTATTAGGAGATCGAATTTCTGTCAACTTAGATAAGTATTTTTTGTATCATTTAATTCCTGAAAATAATTATGCGGAAAAAATACTGATGCGAAAGATTCTGTATGCTATATGTGATATATATTGGAGTAAGTTAGGATTTAGCTATGAAATTATAAATAAGATACTTGATGACAATATGCCATTATCCCCTCAAAAAAAATTAATATTCAAACTTTCAGATCATGATATAAGAGTCATCCCAAGCAATGTAGTGCCGTTAAGATTATCTTCTCCTTATGCTTTGAACAAGGATTTAGACCATTTAGGCGAAATACTAACAGAAAAGCCGTATAAGCCCAAAGATAAACTGGATTCGAAATACAAAAAGCAATTGGTAAATAATGTAGTTCTTCATTTTTATGATAAACTTCGGGCTTTACTAAAATATTATGATGGAAAAGATATCATTCATAAATTATTATCTTTGCATGAGGCTGCGATTCAAAAAAGAGAGGCTTACAATCTCGAAATTATACCTAAAATAGAATGTTTTAAGGCGTATACTGATATTCATGCAGAAATAGCTAAGCAGTCCAAGAAAAACACGGAAATTTCACTTGCACTAAGATGTTTAATAGAGCATATTGTAGCAGAACCATTAAATGGGATTAAGAAATTAGACATTGCCGCATTAGATAGTTGTATCGCGTATATGATTCATATTATCAATTGGGGTTTTGTAAGTGACAGCCTTAATTTTAATATAACAGATACAGAGATTTCCCTTCTTAAATCAGGCAGAATTGGAACCGATAAAAGTTTTGATGAAAATGTATTATCTCGTTACGCTTTATCTAAAGTCAACGAAAATATATTTTACAGGGGCAAGTATTTGTCTAGGACATTCTCATTCCCCTATATTAAAGCTGCAGAAAAGCATGAAGACACTGATTTCGATAGAGCTTTTTATTCAGAATTTAAGATTTCTTATGATGATTTTGTCGATATATCTATGTTATCTATACGTCTGGCATTTGATGAGAAAAAATCAGTTTGTATAATTAGGGAACAAGACTTTATAGATC
>JAAYKT010000065.1 GCA_012522255.1 Clostridiales bacterium | reverse complement strand
TTTCCCCTTTATTCAAGGCATCCGAAATATTACTATGACCACAAGGTGTAACTCTTTCGACGGTTACTGCATTTACACCACACTCATCAGCAAAATCAATTATTTTAACAGCATCACTCTTGTTTTGTCTCATCAATGTAAACATAAATGAGATTTCGAAATTATGTTTCTGAAGTAATTTAACAGTTTCAACAACTTTGTTAAATGCACCACTACCTCGTATCAAATCATGTGTTTCCTGTGTTGGCCCATCTAAAGAAATTTGTATTTGTCTTAACTTTGTAACTACCTTTAACCGTTCTATGTGTTTGTCGGTAATATATGTTCCGTTCGTCAGAATATCAAACTGTTTAATGTTATCATCTGACTCTATGTAATCAATCAAATCAAACAAATAAGGGCTTAAAAACGGCTCTCCACCTGTAAGTGATAGTCGCCCGAGCATATTCCATTTTGAAAGTGCCTTCGAAATTTCTTTCGCTACTTGTAATAATTGCTTAAGGTCCATATCTTCAAAATGATATCCTTCTTGATAACAATGCGCACATCTAAGATTACAACTATTCATGAAATGCCATTGAAAATAAAACTCCTCTTTTTTCATTTGATACTCCCATCCTTGATTCCATACATATTTGTTAAAAATCTGCTGTTAAATCCCAGTTCTTTGACAAAACCATTTATTATATATTCCCTTTTACCAAAGAATTCTAGCAGTTGCTTCCCTGAGTGATAAATAGGTAATTAATGAAATCATTATAGTCTTAGTATTTTTCTATTTATATGTTCAATTTTAATCAAAGATTGCCTAGGTATTCCAATGCTTGCAGCAAGCTTTTTCTAGGTGTTTTTTAATCTATCACGAAGCAATGGAAGTTAGCACTTCATCCAAGCATGCTTTTGCCTTGTTCAGAAAACTATCGCGAACAGGTTCTTTTATATTTGGTAAATCAGAAATAATTGCATCTATATCGCTGTGATGTAATTTATCAGAAAAATTACCGGGTAGAAAAACTTCAAAATTAGCCACATAGCCTTTAGTTACTTGAATATCCTTTTTTGCCAGCTTTTCACCAGTTAAGGATTCAATTTCAGCTGGTTTTCTGAATTAAGCTCAATACTCGCTTCAAAGATAACCTGAGAAATATACCTTTGATTTCTTCTTCCTATTGTCCATTCCTCTGCCATCTTATAGGGATGAGACTGAAATGGATTAAGTTTGTGCAAAGCTTTTAACAATGATGTTTTTCCAGATTCATTCTTTCCCACTAACACTGCCAACGGGGAAACCTCAATCCATTTGGAATCGATAATACATTTGTACATAGTTATTCGATAAGCTTTTAATTGCATCATCTGCCCCTTCTTATTTGAATTGGTAATTTCTTGTCACTAAATTATGAAAGCAATATAATACAACAACTGTTAGCATCGAAAATATTTTTATTGTGCTATTTTTGCATTTTCTCCTTGGCATCGTAATCATATATCTGTCCCCATGCCATTTTCCCGATCAGGTGCATACCTAATTCTTACACCAGAATCAAAATGAAAACACAAAGAACTGCCACCCGGCAGTTCTCCTGATATATTGGTAGAGTTCAAATGATTGCTATGAATAGGCTTTTTACAATACTGTTAAATATTCTCTCTTATTCCCTGATATCCTTTTAATTTTATGATTTTTTTCTTATTCTTTGACGAAATGTGGAGGGTAAGTGGTCAGAATAATAGTGCTACTATTTAAAAGATAGCAGCTCCCGATTTATTTTAGTAGTTCACTCAAAGCGCTCTGGAATATGATAAGATTATCTTTCTTGATTGCGCCCATAAATCTTGATTACTGTGATCAAAAGGAGTCGGATCTTTACGGTTTCATGGTCTGAAACGGCAAGAGTAAAGGCACACTCAATAACATCATCAATTTAACCTGTTAAATAAAAAAGTTCTGATATATTGTTCATTCAGCTTTTTCTGCTGATTTTCAATTTTGGGTTTCACAGCTTCTATTTTAAAAGCCGTTGTTTCCAATGTCTTCAATTCCTTGTCATCTTCGCAGTCCCGGCCGAAAATTACCATCTGTATCAATAAACCTGGAAAGGCATTATGAAAAAGCTATTTACAATTAAAGTAAACTATTCTCCCTCATTCCCAGATATCCTTTTATTTACATTAATGTTTCTTATTCGGTTTTCAAAACGCGGGGGTAAGTGGGCAGCAATAATGGTACCAAGCCCCCGGGCCCAGAC
>JAAYKT010000064.1 GCA_012522255.1 Clostridiales bacterium | reverse complement strand
GTTTTTGGCCTTCAATCTTTTTAATCCGTAATTTAACAGCCAAAACTCGTTCTTCAGTAGTCCGCATTTGTAATCCCCTCCTGTTCCAAGCGCTTGCGTAAAGATTTTCTTCCTCTGTAGACTAAGTCTGCCACCTGTTTTTCACTTTTCTTCATAATCCGTCCGACTTCAGCGTGGTGCATGTCCTCGAAGTAAACAAGATAAAGAGCTTCCCTATAGTCAGAATTTAGTCCTTCCATACATAAATGCAAGGAATTATAACGTTCTTTTTCCTGAATAATTTCCTCTATAAACATTTTTTTATCAGGCTCATCTTCAACATCTTGGAAACTGAAATCCCGTTGCCTGTGTTTTTTATCAAGGGAACGCAAAGATAAATTACGAGCGATTTTATATAAATATGCTTTGAAGCATCCTTCTTTTATGGATGGTTTTTTTACAATAAGATACGCAAAGGATTCAATCATCAAGTCCTCTGCATCATGTAAATCATGAAGATAGCCATTTATGTAGAATGTCAGTCTGTCCCCGTATCTTTCCATCAAAAGGCTTAAGCAAGCATCTTCACCATTAATATAGGATTTATATAAACTTTCATCCGTTTTCATATCACTGTTTATCTCCCTTTGGAACAGCATTTATTTCTATCATTATACAGCAATAGCCCTAAATTGGCAAAAAATTAGAATGCTCGTTAAAGCCAAATATTAATTAGCAAAGCATACACCCTTTTCGACACACTTATATGATTTCCTCCCTTCCCCAGTTTCTCTATCTATGAATTTACTTTTTCATTCAGTGACATCAATACCATATATTCTATATTTATTATACCATGAATTGTTAAATCCCATAGTAAGGATTTTCTCATTTTCCTAGTTCCTCAAAGAATCTCGTGTACTTTGAGGAATTTCAATAGTTCTGATAAATCTATTATAGGACTTGCCATAATCCTGCCCATGGGAATAGTTAAGAATGGTGAGCTTTGAAGGGTTTCATAAAAATGATGTTCTATAGCCAAGTCATTTATTTTCGTTAGCTTTAAAATACCATGCCTTCGCTAAATCGGAGGAGAATGGTTTTAATCTGCTCTTTTATTATATTGCCCTGTGGCATGAGGTTGCCATCGCTGCCTTGGATAAGACCTATGCCGCAAGCCCACTGCATAGCTGAGATAGCATACTCGCTGACCTTTCCAATATCATTATAGGATAGAATATTGGTGTCCTCACCTATTGAAACATCATAATTCTTATATTGCGCATAGCGATATAAGATAGCCGCAATCTGTTCACTGGTAATATTCTCATCCGGTTCGAATTTACCGTTTCCGCAACCATAAATAATGCTGTTTTCAGCTGCCCAAGCAACTGCCGTCTCATAATAGCTGCCCGGCAAAACATCCACAAAGCCATTGACTTCAGATTCCGGTTCACCATCATATACATATAACAGCATTGCCAACATGCCTCGAGTCACCGGTTCGGAGTTTTGGCTATCTATGCCGACAACACCCCAACCGCTTTCAACGTCTGCCCCCGGTATCCCCACATCCTGTGC
>JAAYKT010000533.1 GCA_012522255.1 Clostridiales bacterium | reverse complement strand
AGTTCCCTGATATAAGTCAAAGACGAGTAGCCCGTCCCAAAATCATCCAATGAAATACTAATCCCCATGTCACCGAGTTTTTTTATCTTATCTGTATTTAAGTCCACAAATTCAATTAATAATGTCTCTGTTATTTCCAGTTCCAAACATGACGGCTCCAAGTCATTTTCTTCAAGTATTTTAACAACCATATCAACAAAATCATCTTGAAGCAGTTGCAAAACAGAAATATTTACAGCTATCTTTAGATCCGAATAGTTCATGTCTTTCAAATGCTTAATAAACTTGCATGCCTTAATAAGCACTATTTGGCCCAATGGCAATATGAGGCCTGATGTCTCCGCAACTTCTATAAACTCCGCAGCGTTCAAAAAGCCGTGCACTTTACTGTCCCACCTTAGAAGTGCCTCAAAACCCCTTACCCTGCCTGTTTGAACTTCTAATTGGGGTTGATAATAAAGAAGAAATTCATCACTTTCCATCCCGCTTCTCATACAGCTTTCCAAAGTCATGTTTTTTATAAGCCTATTATTCATCTCATGGTTATATGTTATATACTTTCTTTTACCGGTCTCCTTGGCTATATACATGGCTGTATCAGCAGATTTCATGAGCTCGTTAAAGTCCTTGCCATGTTCCGGATAAATGGCAATACCCATACTAAACGATATGTTTACCGACATTTTTTCAATATAAAATCCGGATTCAATAGCCATTAGCAGTTTTTCTGCATACAATTCTATAGCCTGTATACTATCAAAACCTTTGACCAATATCATGAATTCATCGCCGCCCAGTCTGCAAGCCCAAAAATCATCCCTTAACAATTCTTTTATTCTATTCCCAACCATCACCAAAAGCTTGTCCCCCACATGATGTCCCAATGTATCATTAATATATTTAAAATTATCCAAGTCAAGTAAAAGCATTGCAAATGAATTTCTTGCACCTTGTATGTCCTTTTTAAAAAGATTTACCAAATGCATTTTATTTGGTAAATTTGTAAGTGAATCAAAATAAGCTAAATTGTAGATTGTATCTTGGTTTTGCAGAAGCTCATCATACTGTTTTTTTAAGGTTACTTCAGATTTTTGCAATTCGTTGTATAGATTTGTGAGTTCATCATGCTTATTTCTAATTTCTTTTGCCAGTTCCGCCCTTTCAGTCAAATCTATCCCTACCATATTAATACTATATTTGTCATAATCAAAAACAACACTGGTATTCCAGAATATATGGACATATTTTTTATTCTTGCTTAATAGGGGCATTTCAAAACTGTCGATATTTTCTTTTCTTGACATATAATCTGAAAACCTATTGTAATTATCCCTGTATTCTTCATTTACCAAATCGCTTAAATTCACTTTGCCGATTATTTCGGATTTATCATAACCTAATTTAATTTCTGCATATCTGTTAAAGTCCCGGATTAAACCATTGTTATCAATGCTGAGTATTATAAGATTTGCCGTATCAACTGCTATATCGGAAAATGCCTTTTCACCTTCAAGACTTTTTCTTAAATACTTAGTGTAAACACTTGCAATAATAAAAACTATAAGTAAAAGAATGAGAATAAGAATTATTATGAAATAAATCTGATTTATACTTTTAAAAATTTGACTTTTGGGTGCTGAAATTACGAAAGTCCAATCTGTTCCTTTTATTTTTGAGTAGCCAGCGTATACCATAGAACCATCCAGTAAATAATGACCGCCGCCTTTTCCGCTTTTAGTGATATTGACAAAAAAATTATACAGGCTTCTATCATAGGATTTGTCCTGCCATTCGCCGATAATATTGAGCCTCCCCCTGACCAATTCCCTATCCTTATGGGCTATTACTGTACCTTGTCCGTCTACAATATATGATCTTCCATAATCGCCTAATGTTATACTATCAGAAACACTGCTCAAGGCTTCAATATTCTCTATAGAAAACAACACTCCGGTTATTTCATCTTTATATATTATAGGAGCAGCAAAGGATATAACCAAATCTCCCCCCTCTTTGCTGATAATAGGCTCAGATATGTTCTTAATTCCATCCACAGCTAATCTGAAATATTCCCTATCCCCCACATATCTTTTTTCACCGTTAGTTGAAATGGAATTCCCGTCCATATCAGTAATAGCAATAATAAAGAAATTTCTTCTTTCAACATCTCTTTTTAATTTGTTAAGTTTAGTATCAAGCGGAATTTCAGGATCAATAATTGTATTACCAGCCGCTATGGTTTCGACAATATCAAGCTTGCCCTGCAATTCGTTTTCCACTGCTTTGGAACCTTGCACGGCAATTTCCGTAAGTGCCTCCATAAGGTTTGATATAATAGCTTGCGACGCGAAATAGTAGATAAGTGCTGTAATAGTAATTGAAAGTATTATAGAAACTATTGCACCTCTCATAAATTCTTTTTTATAAAGGCCCTTTAGCATCAATAATCCTCCTAACAAATAATAAAGATAATCTCAGCTATGCCCATTCCTTTAATTGAAATCATGAATAGTCAAACACAAAATATATCATCAATAGAAAATGATCGAAATGTACTGTCCATTAAATATTGAACTGATTTCTATAATAAGACAATATTATTCTTCATTGTGTGCATAAAAAGCCAGGAATTAGTCATTTTTTACGCATACAATTTCAACTGAATGTGATTTTATTTAATCGATTTGGTTATTATTTTAAAAAATAACGAATGTCATATTTAGTTAAAATTTGTATTGAAATTTATTCTCATTAATGT
>JAAYKT010000532.1 GCA_012522255.1 Clostridiales bacterium | reverse complement strand
ATCCAAGGTATTGTGGATGCAGCCAAAGAAGAACAAGCGCCCTTGATACTTCAAGTTTCCGCAGGTGCAAGAAAATATGCAAAACATGTGTACTTGGTAAAATTGGTAGAAGCTGCCTTAGAAGATAGCGGTCTGCCTATTTGTTTGCATTTGGACCATGGTGAAGATTTTGAAATATGCAAATCCTGCGTTGACGGCGGATTCACATCTGTCATGATTGACGGCTCAAAGTATCCTTTTGAAGAAAACATCAGGCTGACAAAACAGGTTGTAGACTATGCCCATGAAAAAGGTGTGGTGGTTGAAGCCGAGTTGGGCAAACTTGCCGGTATAGAAGATGCAGTCAGTGTTGCGGAAAAGGATGCAACCTTTACTGATCCGGATCAGGCAGTTGAATTTGTAGAAAGAACCGGAGTTGATTCTTTAGCTATCGCTATAGGAACAAGCCACGGTGCATTTAAGTTTAAGGGAGACCCAATGCTTGATTTTGACAGATTGGAAAAGATATCGAACCTGCTGCCGGGTTATCCTTTGGTTTTACATGGTGCCTCAACAGTTCTGCCTGAATTTGTTGAGTTATGCAATACATATGGCGGTGATGTAGCAGGAGCCAAAGGCGTTCCCGAGGATATGCTGCTTCGTGCGGGTAAATTAGGCGTATGTAAAATAAATATCGATACCGACTTAAGGCTTGCAATGACAGCATCCATAAGAAAACATTTACACGAACATCCTGCAGATTTTGACCCTAGGAAATATCTAAGTCCGGCAAGAGAAGCTATTAAGAATATGGTTAAACACAAAATTAGAAATGTGTTAAACTGCAGCGGCAGATTATAAAAATTGCGTACATATGTACGCAATTTTTTATACTGCACCTTTATTTTCTCATCTTCTAAAATGACTCATGGTAATAAAAGCATCAACTTAAGTAACCATTACTATACATAGTTCTTTAAAAACTCCGGCACTTTATCTTTATCTTTGCTTAGACTTATTATAAAACTAACACCAAATACATTATATAACCTATCCAAATCCTTTATAAACTCATTTAAACAAGCATCTTCTGCAGCGGAAATAACCCTCTGCCCATCTATAAAAATTTTTTCCGCATCAAAGTTCTGTGAAATAATTCCGCACAAAAAACCATAAAAAGCCTTCAGATTTTCAATCCGGAATTCCCCGGCATTTACAAATCGAAGACTTCTATCCAATTCATATACATGGTTATTGTCCCGGTCTACATAAACGATATGACCATTTGTCTCTTTTAGTGCGGCATTCGCCATGTCAATCATTATTTTTGTTTTTCCGGTTCCCTTTTCACCTACAATAAACTTAACCATTTTAATTACCCCCTTACTTTTTTTTGGAGATTAATTAGAGAATACTATACTTTTTATTTTTTTTCAATTATATATTTATTATTTTTACACTATATATTTTTGTATAACAGCGTAATCCACGGCTATATAAGTCAAGAATAATTATAAGTATAATGCATAAAAGCCTATTATCATGAGATTACCTATGAATAATGCTAATAAAACCATTTTATAGCAAATTCTAAAGTTAATGCCTGTATATTAATTATTCCTGCTATTTACATTATACTATTTTTCTGCGATAATTAGTATATAAATATTTCGGCGCTTTAATAATAGAATACCAAAGTTTTTGTTCTATGCTATTTTTTATAGCTTCATTTATAATACAATTATTAGGGCAGCGAATAATTAAAATGAAAGGAGTAATGATAATGTCCAAAAAAGAAAGACAGAAAAGAGAAGCAACCATTTTAGACGCAATAATACCTATAGCCATAACAGTTGCAATTCTTATGTACGCCATTTTGGTTCTTGAGGCCGACGTTCACATCCCCTTGGTATTAGGTTCTATTATCACCGCCTTAGTCGCAATCTATAGATTAGGCTACACTTGGGATGAGATGGAAAAAGGATTTTTGGAGACCATTGATGCAACTATGCAAGCCATAATAATCCTTGGGATAATCGGTATGATTATCGGTACATGGATTTTAGGAGGCATAGTACCTACACTGATTTTCTACGGTTTAAAGATATTGTCGCCCTCATTCTTCTTAATAGCTTCGATGTTGCTGTGCAGTGTAGTATCTTTGGCAACAGGAAGCTCATGGACCACTGCCGGCACAGTAGGTATAGCGCTTATGGGTGTTGCCGCAGGACTTGGAGTCCCGGGCCCCATGGCAGCCGGTGCAATTATATCCGGTGCATATTTTGGTGATAAGATGTCACCCCTATCCGATACCACAAACTTAGCACCCGCTATCGCAGGATCAACATTATTTGACCATATCAAACACATGATCTATACAACAGGAACTTCTTATGCAATTGCACTTGTAGCTTTTGGTATTATGGGAGCGCAATTTGCAGGTAAGGCCCTTGACGTAGCGGCAATCAATGAAATTTTAGATACTATGGCAGAAAATTTTGTAATCAACCCGCTGCTTCTCATCGTTCCCATAATAGTCATCGTTGCCGTGGCCATGAAAATGCCTGCAGTACCGGGTCTTATGATGGGTACTATCCTTGGCGGTATGGCTGCCATGTTATTCCAAGGCGCATCTTTTGGTGATGTTGTTGATTCAATGCATTATGGTATAGTTTCGGAAACAGGTAATGAAATGCTCGACGAACTGTTAACCCGTGGTGGATTGGACAGCATGATGTGGACTATTTCCTTGATTCTTTGCGCATTAACTTTCGGCGGTATGCTTGAAAAAGCCGGATTGTTAGATGCGTTAGGCAAAAAAATCCTTGGATTTGCAAAGAGCACAGGCTCTTTGGTAACAGTTACAATAATTACAGCTATTTTTACAAATGCTTTGGCAGGGGACCAATACTTAGCTATTGTTCTTCCGGGCAGAATGTATAAAGATGAATTCCATAAAAGAGGATTGGCACCTCGTAACCTTTCCAGATGCCTGGAGGATGCAGGTACCATGACATCATCCTTGTTCCCGTGGAATACTTGCGGTGCAGCTATGTCAGGATATTTAGGAATTCCTACATTCAGTTATGTACCCTATGCAATACTGAACCTCACCAGCCCCATTGTTTCCATTATATTTGGTTATGCTAATATCACTATGATGAAACTTGAAGATGACCCTTCTGCACCTGAATATAAAGGAAAACAAGCAACCGCATAAAATTATAATTTTTATAAAAAAAGCCCCAATTTGGGGCTTTTTTTATATGGTAGAAAAGCTCTACTTTGCCACTGTAAAAATTAATTCAATTGCATAACGTGCCAGTATTTTTTATTTCATTGAGTAATGACACATAGCAATAATAGCAATAAAAACTGTATTTTTTTAATGAATAGTATATGCAAAAGGCCTATCCTTGCAAATTTTGACAAGGATAAATGAAGAAGCTTTGAAAACAATAAGGTTATGAGAAGAAAATTATTCAGATTTTTAATTTATGGTTTATGTGGTTGGTGCCTTGAAATAGTATGGACCGGTGTGGGTTCCCTTATTAATGGCAATTATCTGCTTTATAGTTTCACATATATGTGGATGTTTTTCGTTTATGGAATGGGTATCTTTTTAGAACCCGTTCATAATGCAATAAGAAAGCAGAATACTATTCTTAGGGGTTTCATATGGGTCTTTATAATATTTTCTGTTGAATATGCATTTGGCTGGGCTTTGGCAAAACTGTTAGGACATTGCCCCTGGGATTATGGCGACGGAATCCTTTCTGTTAACGGATACATAAGATTGGATTTTACAGTGCCATGGTTTTTTACCGGTTTGCTTTTTGAAAAACTCCATGATTTTTTATTAGCTGTAGAAAGCATTCCTCTGATCAATAACAAATAGGTTAGCCTTACACTGAGGCTAACCTATTTT
>JAAYKT010000063.1 GCA_012522255.1 Clostridiales bacterium | reverse complement strand
ATTTATATGATTCAAAGTCAAGGACTTATGCACGATAACTATATATATGGACTTGATGCTAAAGGAATACTTCCTACGTTGATTTCACCCACTGAGGTTATAGATGGTGCAATAGTCAGTGGAAATTGTGCAGCGCCATGCCATAAAAATTCCACTTATCACCATCTGAATAATCCGGTAATAATGGACCTATTGAGAAGGCATGGTAAAGAGCTTTGTTTTTTAGGAGTCATAATAACTAATGAAAGTACCATACTTTCTTATAAAAAGCGCGGGGCACACTATACTAAAAAGCTTGCCAGAATACTGGGAATTGAGGGCGCAATAATTACAGAAGAAGGCGGAGGAAATCCGGAAACGGATCTTATGCTTAATTGTAAGCTCTTAGAAAACTCCGGGATAAAAACAGTTCTTATCACAGATGAATATGCAGGAAGGGACGGCAGATCACAGGGGTTGGCTGATGTGACGTCCGAAGCAAATGCGGTTATAACCTGTGGAAATGGGAATGAGCTCATAACATTGCCGGCTATGAACAAGGTTATCGGTTGCCTTGACAGTGTTGAGATTATTACAGGCGGATTCAACGGAAGTTTACATGAAGATGGCAGCATAACCGTGGAATTGGCAAGCATTATGGGTTCGCTTTGTGAATTGGGGTATGAAAGACTTAGTACCCGATTGCGGTAAAGGGAGGTAAGCATGATGGGAAAATTGAAACTCATATATTATGTAAACCAATTTTTTGGACATATAGGCGGGGAAGACAATTCATATCAGGAGCCTATTATAAAAGTTGACAATGTAGTTGGTCCGGGCAAAGAATTAGAGAGGCTTGCAGGGGATGAAGCGAATATTATTGCTACAATCATTTGTGGTGATACTTATTTTGCCGAAAACCAGGATGAAGCAATAGATAGAATTATTAACATGATTAACGGTTTGGAGTTTGATGTATTTATAGCAGGGCCCGCGTTTAATGCCGGAAGGTATGGGTTGGCGTGCGGCGCCGTATGTAAAGCGATACAAGAAAAATTTGGAGTTTCCGTTGTAACTTCTATGTATAAAGAAAATCCCGGTGCAGAGATTTATAGTAAGGATGTTTACATTTTAAACGGGGGCTCGTCAGCCGCATTTATGAGGCAAGACCTAAGCAAGCTTACCGATTTTGCAGTAAAGTTAGGCATGAAGGAATATATTGGCTTTCCCGAAGAGGAAGGATATATGCCTCAGGGAATAAGAACCAATGTATTTAGGGAAAAGACAGGTGCCATCCGAGGGATTGATATGCTTTTAAAGAAATTGAAAAATGAAGATTTTGTTACAGAGCTGCCTATGCCAATATTTGATAAAGTGGAACCGGCTCCTGCCGTTGGAGAAATTGAAAATGCTATCATTGCGCTTATTACATCCGGGGGTGTTGTTCCCAAAGGAAATCCGGATCACATAGAAGCGGCGAATGCTACAAAATTTGGGAAGTATTCAATTGAAAATATAAACGACCTGGTGAAAGACGAATTCATAACCGTTCATGGAGGATATGATCCGGTGTATGTTCTTGAGGATCCCGATAGGGTGTTGCCCGTGGATGTTATGAGACTCATTGAAAAGGAAGGTAAAATAGGCAAGTTATTTAATTTTATCTATTCTACCGTGGGAAATACAACAGCAGTAACCAGTGCAGAAAGATTTGGCAGGCAGATAGGAGAAGATCTTCTTAAAAATGGTGTAAGCGGAGCTATTCTAACTTCTACGTGAGGTACTGATACACGTTGCGGTGCAACAATGGCTAAAGAAATTGAAAAATTGGGAATAGCAACAGTGCATTTGTGCACAATAGTGCCTATATCCGAAACAGTGGGTGCTAATAGGATTTTACCCGGTGTGGCAATACCGAACCCCACAGGTAACCCGAATCTCAGTCAGCATGATGAATTTGTTCTGAGAAAGAATTTGATGCTTAAAGCATTGGAATCACTTAAATCTTCTATATCGGAACAAACCGTATTTTAATAATGTGAAATAGCCTAACAGAAACAAATCGGCTGCCTTTGTGCGGCCTTTGTTTTTTCTGAATTTGAAAGCTTTTCGCCTATATGATAATATGAGACATATAAAACGCACTTTGAAAGGGGACTTATAAATATGAGATATAAAAACAAGTCGGCAAAAGCAAGAAGAATTAGATTCATACTGTTATTAATATTTATAATAATCCTCGGCAGTTTTATCTATTCAAGTATAGGCGATAAAATTAAGGGTTCTTGGGGGATTCCTGAAGATGAACCTTTTGTCTTGGAAGATGAAGTTCCCATTGAGGAAGAAAAACCTGAAGAGGTCACAATAAAATTGACTGCCATCGGTGACGTTGCTTTGGGGAGAGATTACAGGTCAACCTTTAAAAATTCTATGGATGAGGTTTTTGAAAAAAACGGTAACGATTATGGCTACTTTTTTGCTAAAGTTTCTCATATATTTAACGAATCGGACTTGACGGTTGCCAATCTGGAAAACGCTTTCACTTTGGAAAAAGAAAGACCGGAAAAGTACGATTATGGCAATAATTATTGGTTCAAGGGAGACCCCAAATATGCCCGTGTGCTAAAGGAAGCAAATATCGATGTTGTTTCTTTATCCAATAATCATACCTATGACTATGGGCAAAAAGGTTATGATGATACTAAAGAGGCGCTGGACACTGTCGGGGTGTCTTACTTCGGGTATGATGACCTGTACGAAACCAATATAAAGGGTGTCAATATTGGTTTTGTAGGTATCAATGAGTTGGGGGAATATGAACAGGGAACTGATAAAGAGGAATTGAAAGCCGATATTGAAAGTAAGATAAATCTTTTGAGAAATAATAACGATTACGTTATAGCAACTTTTCACTGGGGTAAGGAATATGTCCACGAACACAACGAAACCCAGCGGGATTTGGCTTACTTTGCCATAGATAAAGGTGCAGATTTGATAATAGGTACACATTCCCATGTCATACAAGGCATTGAGAATTATAACGGAAAATACATAATATATAGTTTGGGAAATTTCTGCTTTGGCGGAAATAAAAACCCCCCTGATTACGATACTTTTATATACCAACAGGATATAGTTTTTGAAATTTTTAAGGATGAAATAACACTGATAGAGACCAAGGAACCGGACTACATACCTTGTTATTTATCAGGCACAAAAGGATTGAATAATTATCAGCCCATTCTTGCAAAAGGCAGCGATATTGAAAGAATTCTAACAAAAATAAATAAATATTCCGTATACAAAATGACGGAAGCAAAAATTTACGAAAAGAGCAGGGCACAATTAGTAAATCTTGTAGATTATATTCCGAATATTTTAATCGATTTAAAATACGGAACCACTGATAATGTGGCAGGAAGGGTTTTGTATGAAAATCCTGAACCCTTATTGAGAAGAGAGACGGCAGACAAGTTAAAAGAAGCAAGCAAAATATTTAACGAAATGGGCTATAAGGTGAAAGTATGGGATGGATACAGGCCGGGTTCCGTGCAGCAGGCTTTGTGGGATAGTGTGGATGATAAAGGCAAAGTTTACTTTGCCAACCCAAAGCTTGGTTCAAATCATACAAGGGGCTGCGCAGTGGATGTTACTTTGACGGATTGGGACGGAACGGAAATTGATATGCCCAGCGGTTTTGATGATATAATGGGAAAAGCCACAAGAAAATATGTATATGCGACAGCGACCCAGAAAGCCAATGCCCAAATGCTTGAGAAGGTTATGAAACAAGTGGGGTTTAATATTATAAACAGCGAATGGTGGCATTTCGATGATTCCGATTATAAGCTTTATGAATTAATAGATTGATTGCGAATTTGTTGTTGTTCACATTATAGCTCATCATAATATTGCAGATTATTGTATTTGATGTGATTGCTGAGTTACAAGGCTAATGGTCTGTAAGCTTATTACGGGCGAAATCAAAATTTATCCGTTATATTGTTTGACTTGAATAAATAGGTTCATCCGGTGCTGTGATTTCGCTTTTTCTCCACTTGGCTAACAGACCTTAAGCCTCTCCACAACGCAATCCCTATCAAATACCAATATTTCTGACATTGGAAAGATTAGTAAACAATGTATGAACTGTGACTGAATTGCAGAGCTAAGTGCTATCCAGAGTGGGTTGTATAATACTTACAATAAATGTTATAATTCTATTAATGTGTGAAAGGTTAAAAGGAGTGGTTCTATGAAAAGAATTTATTCTATTGATGAAATTAAGTCTAGGCTACTTCCGGTATTTAGTGCGGCCCCTATAGAAAAAGCCATTATTTTTGGTTCATATGCAAAAGGAAATCCGAAACGATCGAGTGATGTTGACATAGTAATTGACAGTGGGGGTAAAATTCGAGGAATAGACTTTTTTGGTGTACTTGAAGATATTGTAGAAATTCTTGATATTCCGGTAGATCTGATCGAGGCATCTCAAATAATCAATGGCAGCCATGTTGAAAATGAGTTTTTGGAGACGGGGATAGTAATTTATGAAAGAATATGAAATGATTATTCTAAACAAAATAAAAGTATATGCGGAGCAGGCAATACAGTTCAAGGGAGACATGACGTTTAAGGAATTCTCTAATGACCCCAAGACCATATCTGCCTGTGTTTTTAACCTTGGTCAAATAGGTGAAATGGTTACACGAATGGATTCAGAATTTTTACAGGCAAACGCTCATATTCCATGGCGTAAAATAAGGGGTATGAGAAATAGAATTATTCATGATTACGAAGGGATACAACTTAATATCGTCTGGGACGTTTTGGTGGATTTTTTGCCGGAGTTAATTAAAAATATTAATGAATTGTTCACATAAAAAAACATGAAAAACAAAACTTCCAATAATAAATACCTTAAACCTATTTTTAAGGCATTTATTTCGTTGCTATTTAACAATTACATTTTTGTAATAGCCGCTTCCTTCTCTCTTTCATCGTATTCTTTCAGATATTGCAATACAAAATCCACATCCGAGGGGCAAGGCACATATTCTTTGCCGATTTTTTGCCTTGTTTCTCTGCCTTTACCTGTCAGAAGGATTATAGAATGAGGTTTGGATAAAAATATAGAATCTTTTATGGCTTCTTCTCTGTCTTCTATAATTTTGCAATTATCATTATGCACCTTGACGTGTTTGGCTATATCTTTACAGATATCAATTACAGGCTCCTCTCCGGGATCTTCTTCCGTCAAAATTATTTCATCGGAATGTTGTCCTGCCAATGTGCCTAAATTTTCTCTGCGGGTAAACGCTTTTCCTCCGGGACAGCCAAAAACGGTAACGATATTTCTACCTTTATACTCTTCCTTTGTGGATTCATATAATTTTGTAAAGCTCAGTTTGTTATGGGCGTAATCGACTATAACGATTTTTTCGCCGTCTTGGCTTTCGTATTTTTCCATCCTGCCTCCGGATCTGGCTTTGAGCAGCCCGCTGTACATGAATTCATAGGGGATATTTAGAGCATAGGCAGCCCCTATGGCACCTAAAGCGTTTTCTATGTTAAAAAGCCCCGGCATGGTCAAAGCAAATTCTTTATCGAATTTAGGGGTTTTTACGTTGAAAGCCAACTTATCCCCGTCTTTTCTGACATCATATCCGTAAACTTTTGCCTTTTTATTAAAACCAAAGGTGATAAGGTTTTCGGAATTTTTTGCAGCATCTAAGATCCTTTCTGCAAAATCCGATTCTAAATTCACGCATGCATGTTTACAT
>JAAYKT010000531.1 GCA_012522255.1 Clostridiales bacterium | reverse complement strand
GTGTGTAAGTGCAGCGATGCATTAAGCTGACCGGTACTAATAGATCGAGGGCTTGACCTAAATTCAATTTCAACGTGAGAGAAACCAAAAACTCCTGCTTCTTTAAAACCACCCCTTGTGCAGTTTTCAGGGATCTGTATGATCTTTACAAAAAACAACGACGCTGCCAGTTTGGCAGCTAGTACCGGCGATCGAAGGCGAAGCCTGAGAGCCGGTGAATATGAAATTAGATTTCCTGGTGACAATGGCGGAGAGGCCACACCCGTTCCCATCCCGAACACGGCAGTTAAGCTCTCCTGCGCCGATGGTACTGCAGCTTCCTGTGGGAGAGTAGGTCGTCGCCAGGATTTTTTGTTTTCTGGATCAAAACATCCTGCACAGGCCTTTGCTCCCGTTTAATTCGTATTAATTAGAAATGCACATAGCTGCATGACGAGGGCTTATGGCAATAAATAGAATTATTCCTATCATTTTGTTTACAGTTGTCGGAAATTATGATTCAATATTGACAGTAGTGGAAAAGGCAAACCTCCCGAAAGGGGGGGACGCAAAACTATGGGTCTAAGGCTTTGAGGCTATGACTGCCAGGTTGCCGCGCAGAATGGAAAAACAAACCCTGCCATGCAGCCAGTATGTGCAGGTTTTTTTTGTATTGGCAATAACAGTTCTCAGAATTGAACACTAGAGGAATGATGGCGTCTGAAAAAAGTTTTGATAAGTGTGATCATACTTATAATATCATTCTACATATACCAATCCATTGAGTGGTCTTTGTCAGCAGCGGAACCTGACTTCTCAGCTTTCTATTATGCTGCTAGCGTGATTCTTGATCCGGATATATCCATTACTGAAGTTTATAATCCAAATCCATCTCAACAACTCGTAGAAAAATACGGTATTAACCAGCCTGTCAAACCCTATATATATTCGATTGCGGTTGCTTACATCCTAACCCCGCTAACATTGTTTTCATATCAAACAGCTAAAGTGGTTTGGAATCTATTAAATATAGCAATGTATGTTGTTGCTATCTTAATTCCACTTAGACTTGGTAGAGCGTCAGGTATTTATGCACTTCTTCTTGTATGCCTTGGTCTAGTTTTTGCGCCTTTTTTACGTAATCAGTTTTGGATGCAGACCAGTGTATTTGTATTCTTATTGGTATCTTGTGCCGTGTATTTGATGACCAAAGGTCGGTTCTATATGTCAGGTATTCTACTAGGAGTAGCGACCCTGTTTAAAATCTATCCAATCGCTGTCGCTATGGTTTTCTTATTTAAGAACTGGCGAATTCCATTGACGACGTTAATTGTAATTTTGGGTTCATTCTTAATACCGGGTTCCCTTAACTGGATACAGGCTATGTATAATGTGGGCAGATATTATTCGGAAGGATACGTGTTGTTAGGCCCCTCTTTATTTGTTGTGTTTGTTGCTATTGTTATATTTGCTACCGCACTTATTGCATTCCGTTTTCGCGAGCTTGACTATCAAACATTGGCTACCCTTGCGATTCCCGCTGGAATAATTATTTTACCTGTAATCGAGTTTCATTTCTTGACAGTCTTGATGTTCCCAATTATTTACCTGCTATCCTTGTACAAAGATGACTTATTATTGCTTAAGATAATCGTTCTTGTGTCAATAGCGCTGATTTCAGCATGGCTTAAATTCCCGGGGTCCCTGGTTTTGTGGTGTGCCATATGTCTGTGGGTAATCTTAACTAATAAGATAAACCCAGATCTGCATTTCAACAGTGGACGAGAATTAAGTGTGAATAGCATTCGATAAAACCAGATGCGCAAGATATGAAATAGGACAGGAAATGGTATACAGTGAGATGCTTCATCCACATGTGCAAAATTAGGAATATGAACAAGGAACATCTGATATTAGGGCTCCTTATGCTGTCGGTATTTCTGATTAATGGGCAAGACAAAAGGACAAGAAGTTCTGGTCATAAATACACCGTTTTGTTTACAGTTGTCAGAAATTGTGATTCAATATTGACAGTAGTGAGAAAGGCAAACCTTCCGAAAGGGAGGGACGCAAAACTATGGGTCTAAGGTCTACGGGCTATGACTGCCAGGTTGCCGCGCAGAATGGATAAGCAAACCCTGCCATGCAACCAAGTCTGTGCAGGGTTTTTTGTATTAGCAATATCAGTTCCCAGAATCGAAAACAATAGGGGATATATCAATCCATTGAATGGTCCTTATCCGCGGCGGAACCTGATTTTTCGGCCTTTTATTATGCTGCTAGCGTGGTTCTTGATCCGGATATATCCATTACTGAGGTTTCTAATCCGAATCCAGCTCAACAACTCGCAGAAAAATACGGTATTAACCGGCTTGTTAAACCCTATATATACTCGATCGCGGGAGCGGCGAGACTAGAACGAATATGACAAGAATCTCGTGTTAGGCGAATCGCTGCCACCTATCAATTCCTATTAAAGGACCAGAAGATAGCATTAGTGGATAATGAGAAATTAAAAGCGGTAGCCGGAGACAAATTCGTTCTTTCAGCAGATACGGATTACATAAAGGTATTAATGAACAACCATACGTATTGCATGAAGGCTGAGAATAGTTACCTGTTCTTATCATCCAACCGTGCAAATCAGCATGGGTATTCTAGTACCTGGAAGTAGTAACTGATAGTCGAAGGAGGCAGTATATTGAACAGGGCTTATT
>JAAYKT010000530.1 GCA_012522255.1 Clostridiales bacterium | reverse complement strand
ATATTTTGTTTATGACTAAAACAAAGATCAAATGTTAGTTGTTTTTCTTTCGGTATTGAAGTTGCAGAAATTGATTTTGTTTTAGAATTCAGCTCAAATAAACATTTAAATCTTTCATATTTCGGAAAATGTTTGACTTCACAAACAGCTTTTCCTTCAAGATTAAAAATATCTTGGTCTGATGTTTCAAGATATTCCGGCATTTTTTTTGACATATCATGTAATGAGCCAAACCCTGCGCAATTGAAACATTCAGAAAGAGTTATCGTATGAGGTACCCCTTCCAGGTTGATGGCAAGCTGTAAGGTTTGCATTGCTGAAGAGAAATGCCAACGTGTCAATCCTTTTAAGCCCGGAAGAGGTATTTTAGGATAAATCTTGAAGTTACCATTCTCAATTGTCAGTAAAGAAATTGGGTATTTCTCCCTTACAATATCGAATGTCCCATTTGCAGCTTTAGTCAATTCAATATCACATATTACGATCTCGCTTGGAAACTGGTCATTTAAATTTAATTTCTTTCTTATTTCATGATTCCAGAGGTTGACCCAAGGGCCATGCCCCTTATTCAACAATTCTTTATTTTTTAACTCGATAAAGCAGGATTGTATTTTATGTGAGAAGCTTGTTAATTTTAAAATAACATTGTTATTTGCTGTGGCCACCTGAGGTGTGAAATGCTTAGTAGACGACAATAGGACGCCTTTATTTATAATATGTGCCTCGCCATCATCTGAACATGCAAGAATTCCTTCGTTATTTAAAGTTTTAGATCCAATGGCTATTTGGCTTAAAGGAATAAGACACCAAAATCCATCAGGCAATTCCCCTTTATTTATTTTGTTTAACTGCGCTTCACACTTAAAACATCTCGGGGGACGGGCACCATTAAAATTATCATCTTTAACTATGCCATGAACTCTACAATTGACTTTGAACGAATTAACGCATTTAAAGCATAAATAGTCGCCTTTACTTTTAACGCCAGGAATAGCAAGGGGGGTAATTCTTTGTGGAAAAGGATAATTACCCTCTGAAATAACATCAAAACCCGCATAGTTTCTATCTGTATACCCTTTCCTTTGGCCACACCCAATACATGTCTTAGGATCCAAAATTTTATTTAATAACTCATTAAGCTCTTCTTTTTGAGACATTTTAAATCTCCAAAAGATTTTAGAATTCAATTAATGCCCATCCAGAAACTCGGGCAAGCAATAAGTCAGGGGCGTCACGATAATCTGTGCTCCTTGAGATTAAAACAGCAGTTATCGTCAGCTTTTCAAAGAACTGCTGTGGAATCTTTGCACCCGGCTCCGGCCCATTATTTTGGTGAACCGCTCGGTGCTGAATATCTAACACTGAGGCATCGTCTTTTTTTAAATGATAGGCTACAAAATGCTATTGAATATCTAAAATCAGGGTTGTCCAACTCCGGTCAAACAAACATGTCTGGAAAACTTGAAAATCTTTTACGAACTGTAATTACTCAACAAATGATTGAAAACCAATAAAAACCTAACATTAGCATAACCATAGCCT
>JAAYKT010000529.1 GCA_012522255.1 Clostridiales bacterium | reverse complement strand
GAACTAAGTAAGTCTATAGAAAAAATTGAAAAAACTCTTCGGGATCTTTATGAAAAAGAAAAAAAACCAGAAAGTGAAAGTGAAGATAAAAGCGAAAATGAAGATCAGGAGGGTCAAGAGGAACAGGATAAAAGTGGCGGGGATAAAGAACAAGGTGACACAGGTGATAAGAAAGAATCAAGCAAAAGTGAAAAAAAACTGCAAATTGATTTGAAACCGGAAGAATTGGGTAAATATGAAGAAGAAATAGAAGAAATAGAAGATGAAAAGAAAAAAGAAAAAGAAAAGAAAGAAAAACTAAAAACTTATGAATCATTAAAAGAAGATGTTGCAGAGTTACACAACTTATGGAATTCAACAGAGCCCAAGCTGATAAAAAACCTGACACCACAACTATCTATTGATAATTTTGAAAATGCCCTGAACTACTTTACAAACGATATCGAGACACAAAATACCTATGCAAATTTGGTATCATTAATTGAACTGTATAGATATCTTCCGGACTTCTCTGAATCTTACAAAACAAAATATCCTCCGGATATTGACAGGCTCAAGTTTGCGGTTAAAAAAGCAAGCCTTATCTCAGATAAAGATGATTTTGATAATCTAAAGGCCACTCTAAAATATTTGACGGAGAGATGGGAAAAAACCAAGCCAAAACTTAAGAAAGAATCAACGGATAATATAAATAAGTTTGACTTGGCTTTGAGTGATTTTAAAGCATCAATTGATAGCAAAGATAAAAATATAATAAAGGTGAAGTCAGGAGTATTATTAAGCATTATTGATGGACTCATCGAAGAATCTAAACAGGATGATAAAAAGGAATAATCATAATATATTCTTAGACTAATTTCATCCTCCTTATCCATTTGCTTATTTCCCCCGCAATAACTGGAATTAAGCATAATAAAATTATAACATACCAATCTTTTAGACCTATAGCATACGTTTTAAAAATGCTCTGAAGAATCGGTATATATAAAACAACGACCAACATTAAAAACGATAACATTGAGGCCCAAATTAAAGTTGGATTACTGAAAAAACCAAGTTTAAAAACCGAGTATCTTTCGGACCTGCTGGAATGAGCCCTTACCAGTTCTGCTAATATAAGAGTCGCCAGGGCAACAGTCCTGGAAATCAACAAGTCACCGTTATAAGTACGTAATGCCCATATGTAAGCTATCAGAACAGAAACTGTAAGAGCAATGCTTTGCACAATTATTCCTGATACCATAACACCGTTTAAAATAGGTTCTTTAGTATCCCTTGGCGGTAATTCCATTATATCAGGTTCTCCATTTTCTGTACCCAGGGCTAAAGCCGGAAAACTATCTGTTATTAGATTGAGCCATAACAATTGTATTGGCAATAGTGGCACCGGAAGCCTAAATAGTATACTTAAAAAAACAATAAGTATTTCTCCCACATTGCATGATAACAGGAAAAACACAAATTTTCTGATGTTACTGTATATTATCCTGCCTTCTTCCACCGCTGAAACAATTGTAGCAAAATTATCATCCATCAGTACAATATCTGCAGTACCTTTTGCTACATCCGTTCCTGTAATACCCATAGATACTCCTATGTCTGATTTTTTCAATGCCATAGCATCGTTTACTCCATCACCGGTCATTGCCGTGATATGCCCATTGTTCTTCAAGGCTTCAACTATTCTGACTTTATGTTCAGGCGAAACCCTTGCATATACCCCTATATCTCCCGCTATGCTTTGCAATTCCTTATCACTTAGCCCGTCAATATCTGAACCTGTTTTTACGGAATCCTCATTTTGAACCAACCCTAAATCCAAAGCAATAGCTACAGCCGTATCTTTATAATCACCTGTTATCATTATTGGCCTAATACCTGCTTTTTTACATACTTTAATAGCTTCCTTTGCTTCAGTTCTTGCAGGGTCTATCATTCCCATCAATCCAATAAAAATCATGTCCTTTTCAATATCTTCAGGATTAATACTATTTGGTAAATCATTGTATTCTTTATAGGCAAATGCCAATACCCTCAAGGCTTGTTTTGCATATGAGCCGTTTATATAATTAATCCTATCTCTTTGATCAAGAGTAAAATCCTTTACTTCGCTATTGATTAATACCTTGCTACATTTGTTTATTATTATATCCGGTGCTCCTTTGGTAAAGGAAACCACCTTATCCTCAAATAGGTTTTTATTAAATGTCGTCATCATTTTTCTTTCGGAATCAAACGGTATTTCTGAAACCCGTGGGTACTTAGACTCATAATCATTTTTTAAAAGTCCCGATTTTGCCGCTGCAACAACCAAAGCACCCTCAGTAGGATCTCCTACAATTTCCCACCCCTGTCCTTCAGAACCTTCTTTTAAAACAGAATCATTACATAGTAAAGAAGAAGTTAGCAGAAAAACCAATTCACTGTCCTGGGAAGCCTTAATAGCCACATTATTAATAAGAAATTCACCTTCGGGATTATATCCATTGCCGATAATACTATAGTTCTTTTCATTTACGTACGCTTTGACTGTTGTCATCTCATTTTGAGTAAGGGTACCGGTCTTATCAGTGCATATCACATTTACACAGCCCAATGTTTCTACCGCCAGTAATCTTCTGACAATGGCATTTCTAACCGCCATCCGCTTCATTCCAAGGGCCAGGACTATCGTAACTACTGCGGGAAGTCCCTCAGGTATGGCAGCCACGGCCAAACTGACTGCAACCATAAACATTTCCAAAATGTCTTGCCCGCGATACACTCCGATACCAAATATGAAGGCACATATAACAAGGCAAAAGATACCCAACCACTTACCCAATTCATCTAACTTATGTTGCAGTGGTGTTTTTTCCTCATCAATACTTTGTAGCGCTTCAGCAATTTTGCCTATTTGAGTTTTTACTCCGGTATCAGTAACTATACCTTTTCCTCTGCCATATGTAACGATTGTGCTCATAAAAGCCATGTTTTGTCTATCGCCCAACGAGACGTCTTTGTCATATTTTTGTTTGGCATCTTTCTCTGTAGGCACTGATTCACCGGTAAGGGAGGCTTCCTCTATTTTTAAATTAAATGATTCAAACAATCTTATATCGGCAGGAATTATATCCCCAGCCTCTATCAGTATAACATCACCGGGTACAAGTTCCTTCGCTTCCACAATAGTTATCTCATAGTTTCTTATCGCCCTGGCATGGGGAGAAGACATTTCTTTTAATGCTTCTAAAGCCTTTTCAGCCTTACCTTCCTGTACCACGCCCAATATGGCATTAATAACTACAATTGCAATTATTACAAATGCATCGACGGTTTCACCGACAGAAGCAGATACAATGCTGGCACCTATAAGTATAATAACAAGAAAATCATTCAATTGATTCATAATTTTTTTGAATATCGACTCTTTTTCTTCTTCTTTCAAATCATTATATCCGTACTTGCCAAGCCTAAATTTTACTTCTTCATCATTAAGCCCTTTACTTGTCTCTACATCCAGTTCATTTGCGACCGAATCAATACCTTGCATAAACCAATCCATTAAAGCCACTCTCCTCGTAAGTAATTACTTTTATTATTTGACTATGTAAAAATATATATTAATCACTTTTTCTTTATAAAAAATAAAGACTTTTAATATGTTAAAACATATTAAAAGTCTCGCACATCCATTGGACCTATACTACCAGAAAGAGTATATACTCTTTCGAGATTGTTGGCAGCAAAGAAAAGTGCTACTCCCTTTTAATTCTAATTCTCTTACATTCTAATCGCAATAATCCTGCAAGTCAATAGAAAATGCAAACTCATCACAAAAAATCATAAAAATTATTATTGTACACACTAAAGCCTATCAATAATAACAGATTGTTATAATGCTCAATTGTTGAGTGATAAGGCTAATTGTTTATATGCTATATCACGTAGGTAAATATTTTTCTTATATGTTATGTTTCTTTAAATCTAATTAAATCCGTAAAAATTCTGGATATATATGGATCAAGCTTAATCCCTGATAACTGCTTTATTTTATAAACAGCTTCATCGTTAATGTTTTTATCCATAATGTGATTAGACTTGTTTAAAATATTATCGTAGGCATCAACTACAGAAACAATACGTGCAAGAAAGGGTATGCTTTTTCCCATAAGACCTTTTGGATAACCTGAGCCATCCCAGTTTTCATGATGTGCGATAACAATCTCGGCCAAATCTTGTGTTTCCTCAAAATAATTTAGTATTCTATATCCGATAACCGGATGCTCTTTTATTTCTTTACTTTCCTTTTCACTTAGCGGACCCCTTTTTCTCAAAAGTGAAGCCTCTAATACCACTTTCCCAATATCGTGAAGTTCGGCGGCTTCAACAAGTCTCTTCAAATCTGACTTCGAAAGATTTAATGCTTTACCTGTCTTCAGGCATAATTCTTTTACCCTAATAGCATGCTGGCTTTCTTCCTCATTATTTTTAATAAAAAAATCTATAATTTTATCCAATTCGTTTTTTTTGACATTATAACTCTCAAGGGTTTTAACCAAATACATTTGCGTTTCTGCTTTATCCAACACACGTACAATATCTTCAAATACTTTAACCTTAGTATAGAAACCGATAGAAATACTGCATTTTATTGCACGAACCTGCTGCCTCGAAACCATGTCTTTAATTCTTTCTGCTATTTTCTTAACCCCTTTATAATCAGTCTTTGGCAAAATGATTACGAATTCATCCCCACCCCAACGTGCAATAATATCATCATCCCTGCAAACACTTTGCAGAGTGCTTGCAATTTTTTTCAAAAACATATCCCCAAATGTGTGCCCAAAAATATCATTTATAAGCTTTAAACCGTTCACATCTCCCATTAATATTGAAATCGGCAAATTCCGCTTAGTATCTAACCTTCTTAATTCTTCTTCAAAAAAATGCCTATTATAAAGTCCTGTCAAGGAATCACGAAAACTTAAAAACTCTATTCTTTTTCTATGTTCATTTTCTTCTGTAACATCCCTGAATACAAGAACCACTCCGTCAATGAATCCTCTATCATTCAAAATAGGGGAAGCAATGTATTCTATGCTATACTGCTCACCACTTTTTGAAGTCAGAATTGTATTGTCTTTTATTTCCTGCGCTTTTTTAGTTTTGTAAACCTTTCCTATAGAATCCTCAATGATTGCTGCGTTTTTTTCACTTCCCAATCTAAAAACATCATCGTATGGCTTTCCTATTGCCTCTTCCTGTAACCATCCTGTTAGATTTGATGCCGTTGAATTCATTACTTCAATATTTTTTTCAATATCTAACACAATTACGCCATCGCCAATTGATAACAAAATCTGATAATACTTATTTCTTTCATAAAATAGCATCTTGGCTGATTCTCTACGTTGCACAGCATTCCATACGCCGCTCATAAGCATAGACATTTCATTTACATCAGTTTCATTGTAATTCGTTTGCTTATTTGCAAAACCCACAACCGCAACAATTTTGTCGTCTATTATAACCGGAACTGACATATATTTTTTCAATTTTACATGCCCGGTTGGGTATCCTTTTTTTAGTGGATTAAACTTTTCGAAATCATTTTCAATAATATACGTCCTTTGTCTTACCACTTCACCCCATATACCCATATTCTCTAGTTTATAAATCTTTGGTTCTCCTTTCACTGTACATTCCTTCATAACACCTTTTGTCCATGAATTGAGAATAAACTCTTCCTTTTCCTCATTGTAAAAATATATATATCCATATTGGCTACCCGAAATTTTTAATAACTCATGTAACGCGTAATCTAATTGCTCTTGTTTGTCTTTAAAATTACGAGTTAATACTTCTAATAACAATTTATTATGTTTTATCATTCGTTCCTGTATTTCATTTTTTCTTTGTTCTTTTGTGATATCGGTAATATAAGCACCTATGCCTAAAGAACCGTTCACCATAGAAACAGGAAATTTAACTGTTTTAAAAAACCTATTCTCCCAAAACTTTACATACGTAACCGGCATCTTTTTTTTCAGCACTTCTAAATCAGTATTTTCAAACAAAGTGGCGAATTCTTCGCCCATTATTTTGGAATCATCAAGGCCAATTGCTTCTTCGTTATAATATTCAAAGTATTTTTTTAAAGAATCATTAACAAAGACATATTTTAAGTGTCCATCTTTCAAATATACAAAATCATTGTTATTGTTAATTAAAGTCGTTTTTAATTCATTTTGGTTTGACAATTCTTTATTTTCTTTGGTAAGCAAGACAACTTTTTTATAAAAACTAATTATAATAACTATTAAAATAGTTATAATTGAAATGACCAGCAATACTAAAAACATCATAACACGCCATCCCCTTATAG
>JAAYKT010000528.1 GCA_012522255.1 Clostridiales bacterium | reverse complement strand
GCTATATACTGAAAGATTCAAGAACAATTTATCCTATAATGGTCTTTACGCCTGCAATTGTTTTTATTGCTTTGTCAGCAGTATTAAAAGGATATTTTTATGGGATGGAACGAGTCAGCATACCATCAATTATAGATATAGGCGAGAAGGCAATCAGATTAGTTTTTCTCGTATTTGCTACAAAATATTTTATGAATATGGGAATTGAATTTATATGTGTTGGGGCCATGTTGGCCATGGTCTGCGGTGAACTGCTCAGTCTGATTCTGCTTTTTTCTTTTTATAAATTTTACAGTAAAACTAAAATAGCAAATAGAAAAAAAAGTAATAGTATTTTATTAATAAGAAGCATTTTAACTCCACTTATACCACTTTCATTTGGTGGCAATATAGAAAGCATATTGGATATGATTGATGCTGTTCTCATCCCTTCGAAGCTTGTAAAAGCCGGTTTTACAAAATCAGAAGCATTATCCATATTTGGTGAACTAACCGGAATGGTTATACCGCTGCTATATTTTCCTATGATTATAATTGCATCGCTATCAACTACCTAGGTACCTGCCATTGCATATTCGCATACTTCTAAAAACAAAAAAGAACTAAACAAAAAATGTAATGAATCTCTTACCATTGCATCTATTGTGGGATTTGCATCTTCAGTTATCTTTTTAACCTATCCAAAAGAGCTATGCCGTGTTCTTTTTAGCTGTCCAAAGGCAGGTGTTTTATTATTTTGGTCAGCTTTACCCTGCATCCTTGAGTATTGGTTATTTACAATAATGGCTATATTAAATGGTGCCGGATTCCAAAACAAGGTATTACACTGCACTTTAGCAAATATTCTGATCATGACTGCCTGCATTCTCTTCTTAGTGCCCATTCAAAGACTTAATATATATGGATATGTGATTGGATTTGCTATAAGCTCCGGTTATGTAGTTTTAAAAGGTATAAGTATACTTAGAAAGCAAATGGAAATTAAATTAAATTTAAGCGAAATTATAATGAAACCTTTATTTTGTTCTGCGCTGATGCTTGTTTCTATAAAATCGCTAAACAACTATTTAATTCTATATAGTACTACCCGTTTCAATATGATTATTTCATACACTGCAGGTCTTGCAATATATTTTTTCTTTCTTTTATTATTAAAAATCATAAACCCAATGAGAACAAAGAAAAACATGAACTGCTAAGAAAAATGCCTTTTACCAACACAACATATAAGTAAATGATTTTTTTTATAGTGAGAAAACAGAAGCAATGCTTTGCCTTAATATAAAAAAGCATGAGAACCTTGTAGGTAGGTGCTCATGCTTTATAGTCAGGATTTATTTTAATTGAACAGGGCTTGCATTTAAAATGTCTTCTGAAACATCGTCAAACTGTTTGAAATTTTCAATAAAATCTGATGCTAACTTATTAGCCGCTTTATAGTATTTATCTATATTCCAGCCATTGGATGGATTTAAGACTTCATCCGGAACATTTGGACATTCCTTGGGTATGGCTAAATTGAAAATGGGATCTTTCATGTATTCGACTTCATCCAATTCTCCATTCATTGCTGCTCTTACCATGGCTCTCGTATATTTTAGTTTCATTCTGTTCCCAACCCCGTAGGGGCCTCCGGTCCATCCGGTATTAACCAAAAAAACACTGACATGATATTTGTTAATTTTTTCACCCAAGAGTTTTGCATACACCTGTGGGTGTAATAACATAAAGGGTGCACCAAAACAGGTTGAAAATGTTGCCGTAGGATCAACTATACCTCTTTCAGTGCCGGCCAATTTACTCGTGTACCCGGACATAAAATGGTACATAGCCTGCTCTTTTGTCAATTTCGAAATAGGAGGCAAAACACCTGTCGCATCTGCTGTTAAAAAAAGTATGGTTTTTGGCAATTCACCAAGCCCACTTTCTATTGCATTATCTATATGAGTAACAGGAAATGCTGCTCTTGTATTTTCGGTATATTTGCTATCATCATAATCAGGCACCTTATTATCTCCAACCAGAACCACATTTTCTAAAAGCGCACCTTTTCTTATTGCATTCCATATTTGGGGTTCATGTTCCTTGGACAAATTAATGCATTTTGCATAACATCCGCCCTCAAAGTTGAATATATCATTTTCTGTCCAACCGTGTTCATCATCACCAATCAGTTTTCTATCCTGATCTGCTGATAAAGTTGTTTTACCGGTTCCGGAAAGCCCAAAGAACAAAGCAACATCACCTTTTACCCCCATATTAGCAGAGCAATGCATCGGCAGTACATCCTTAAATGGCAGTAAATAATTCATAACAGTGAAAATTGCCTTTTTAATTTCACCACAATACATGGAAGACCCGATAAGAACAATTTTCTTTTCAAAATTTATAACGATAAATGCTTCCGAATTTGTCCCATCTTCCTCAGGCACAGCCATCAGATTTGGTAATGTAATTACTGTAAAACCTGGTTCAAATTCCTTTAGCTCTTCTTTTGTACCCTTTATAAGCATTTGATAGGCAAACATATTTTGAGATGCAAGTTCATTTACAACTCTTATAGGTAAACGATATTTTTTGTCTGCACCTACAAATCCGTCAAATACATATAATTCTTTATCTTTTATATATTCTAAAACCTTTTTATATAACTTCTCAAAATTTTCTTCACTAATAGGTACATTGTTCTTATTCCAATTAACTGTATTATGTACTGATTCTTCATAAACTACAAACCTATCTTTAGGAGACCTGCCTGTATATTTCCCCGTATAGATAGATAAGGCACCATTTGAAGCAATTACACCCCCTTCCTTTAGAACAGAAATATCTTCTAATTTCTCCGGACTTAAATTGTAATGCAGCTTTTTACACTCAACACCCTTTAAATCCGAAAACTCGTGAAAGTTTATCACAACATTTACCTCCCTAAAAATTGTGTTTATTCTTACCCTAAATTATATCACATTAGTTGTTAAATATATGTCAAAAATGAAAACATCGTAACATTTATATATTAATTACATCACGTTTATCCTTTTAACAGTACAATGGTTATCATTTATTTCCAGTAAACTATATCTACCATGTTCAAAATAAAAATTCCAAAAACCCTCCATTCCCATATACAACAATTTTGATATTATTACCTTCATGACACCATCATGTGTTATTATTGCTATTCTTTTACCTTTATATAACTCTGATATGCTTATTATTGCTTTTGACACTCTTCCATAAAACGATTTGAATGTTTCACCGTTTTCGGGTGAAAAATCAATCCAATTCTCTCCCCTTTCTTCCCATTCTTTGGGATTTGACTTAATTATCTCTTTATAATCTAACCCTTCCCATACACCAAAATTAATTTCCTTTAAATCTTCTGATTCTATAATTTTAAGACATTTCTCCTTCGCTATATAAGAAGCAGTACTGTATGCTCTTTTGAGTGGGCTGCTTATGATTACATCCAGTTCAATCTCCTTAAATGCTTCAGCCAGTGAAACGGCTTGTGCTATTCCATGTCCATTAAGCTCATTATCCGTATTGCCTAACAAAACACCTAATTTATTTAATTGGGTTTCCCCGTGTCTTATAAGATAAAGTTTAGTCATAGCTTTATACCTAACCTTTCAAAGAAGAAAATATATAGTAAAAAGGACAGTTCTGCAATCTCGTTAGCCGCACCCAAAGTATCTCCTGTCATTCCTCCAATTTTTTTGATTACGAAATTTCTAAAAATAAATATTTTGACAGAGCATAGTATAAGTATAGGAT
>JAAYKT010000527.1 GCA_012522255.1 Clostridiales bacterium | reverse complement strand
TAGTGTTTTATGAGTGGCTTTCTTGGGTGAAACTGTTGGCGCGGTAACACTATTAACAAGAAAGCCTTTTCCTTTCTTAATACTTCTATGGTCATTATATCCATCAAAGCCCGGACAGGCAATACCAGCAGCTTTGTGTCATTTTAAGTTGGCTAAAACAGTCATAATACAACAAATGTATCAGATCCAGGATCTTTTCTGTATCTGTAAGCATTAGAAGCATATCTTCATTAAACCCGTTTATAGAACAATAAAGAAAAATGCACAAACTTCTAAGGTTATCCCTACCAACACGTTTCTCGATTCTATGAAGATAGCTTTTATATAGGCACTTCAAATCCAGTTTTCTATTAATATACGAATCGATTGTATTCTCAATATCATTAAATGTTGAACTTAGTATAATCTCACTTGTTAGAAGACGAAAATAAACCGGGAGTTCCTCCGCAAATTGCATGCTCTTCAATTTGCTTTCAAACCTGAAATATTCAAGCTGCTTTCCTTCAAGAAATAAAACATTTCTGACAATATCTAATGGATTAACCCTATCAATGTCATATACATTAAATTTTTTATATTCACTGTATAGATTACATGTACTAATAATTATTTTAATTCCTTCTGGTAAAATAGGCGGAACAAAATATACCCCTCTTCTTTTTTCTGTAAAACCTATATAATCAAAACCATCAATAATTATAATGCATCTTTTGGTTGTACGCTTGAAATTATTCACTATCCAGTAGAAAGCATCAAGTAAGTCAACCTCTTTACTTCTTGAATTCCAGTCCATGCCGTCTAATTCCGATATACTATACAATTTTCTGAGTATTGGAATAAAAATATCATTTGTCGACTTTTTGCCGGCTCCGACAAAACTATCAATAATTTCAAATTCATCTGTTTCCTTGTTTTCTTTAATCCAGTTCGATAATACCGTGCTTTTTCCACTTCCCGGTTGTCCGTATAATACTAAAACTTTTCTGTCTTCATTATGTGTATAATCATTAAGCGCTGACATTGTTTTACTATTATTAACATAGTATCTTAACTTATTTGCATGAAAAAGATTACTATTTTTTTCTTCATCAGAATAGCGTTCATATAAGTGAATATACTTTTGTTGGAAAATAAGTTTAAAGTATTCTTCTACTTTGCTCCTTAGAACTGATTCATCTTTGAAAGGTATGATTTTATGACCGCTTTCTTCAATTCTGCTAATTAGCGTCAAAACCTTTTCAGTTCCCTCTGCTAAAAGATTTTCAGGCATAAAGAATACTTTAATAATATTGCTTTCTAAAGCCAGGTTTACTTCCAGTTCCAGTACACTCCAGTCATTCGACTTCTTCTCTCCGTTTTCGATAATTGTACGGTACCTTGAACTTGAATAATTCTGTCCGTTGATGAAGTTTCTGACGGGTGTACCGTATCGCATCCCCATTATACATCCTGGATTCCCGCAAACGCGTAACGAGGGTTGACACAAAAATGCTCTCCAGGCACTGAAAGTGCTATGTTTCGTCAACTTTCTTATTGCCATTTACATCGTCATGTGATATAATATACACATGAC
>JAAYKT010000526.1 GCA_012522255.1 Clostridiales bacterium | reverse complement strand
GGATCAAGGCATAATTCTTCTGATGTTTCCCTTATGGCAGCCGAAAGTTCGCTTTCATCATTTTCTATTCTGCCACCCGGAAAACATATTTCGTTAGGTTGTTTTTTTAGACTATTGGAACGCACCTCAAAAAGAATGGAAATATCATTGCCATTCTTTACTAAAGGAATCAATATGGAAGAGGTTACATAATAATTCTTATCAGAAATATCGGGTTTTCTATCTTTTAGTTTTAGAATTTTATCGATCATAATTTAATCAAATCTCTCTATTTGTATTATTGTGATTATAACATAAAAAATAGATTCTATAAAAGCTTTAAGGTTATTTGTTGGAATGGATACTGTTACAGTACAAGCAGTAACTACTAGTAGTTTTAGCAATTTGTATTGCACAATAAATATTGTAATATTTATTTTTAAATGTTATTATTATAATAATTTAATCAAGGGAATAAATACTCTGTATGGAAGAAAGTGATATTTATATTCATATGATATCTTTTAGCCGTTTGCTAAATAATAATAAACAAATAAAAAGTTTTAAGGAGGAGGAAGAATTGAAAAAGGTTAGTCTTATTCTGGCATTAGTATTAGCATTTTCGTTGGTTTTTACAGGTTGTTCTAAACCGGCCGAAGTGGCTGATACTATAAAAGTAGGTGTATTTGAGCCAATAACGGGAGCCAATGCGGGTGGAGGTGCCTTGGAGGTAGAAGGCATAAAACTTGCAAACAAGCTTTATCCTGAAGTTTTAGGGAAAAAGGTGGAATTGGTAATTGTTGATAATAAGTCTGAAAAAGTTGATGCAGCCAGTGCCGCAGCAAGACTTGTTGAAAAGGAAAAGGTTGTTGCAATTATCGGCAGTTGGGGAAGTTCATTATCCATGGCCGCAGGGGATATCGTCAAAAATGCAAAGATCCCGACAGTTGGTGCATCATGCACAAATCCCCTTGTCACTTTGAACAATGATTACTATTTTAGGGTATGCTTTATTGACCCTTTCCAGGGAACAGTAATGGCAAATTATGCATTCAACAAATTAGGTGCAAAAAAAGCGGCTATAATACAGGAAGTATCAAATGATTATTCTGTTGGACTCGCTAAATTCTTTGTAGATGCATTTAAAGAACTTACCGGTGATGATAATTGTATAGTAGCCACTTCAAATTATAATACCGGTGACCAGGATTTTACCGCACAACTAACTAATATCAAGGCTGCAAATCCGGAAGTAATATTCGCACCCGGTAACTTTACTGAATCGGCTTTGCTCATTTCCCAAGCAAAACAGCTTGGTATAAATGTACCCATAATTGGTGGAGATACTTGGGAAACTCCGGAATTTATAGATATTGGTAAAGACGCAGTGGAGGGAGCAGTGTTTTCAACTTTCTTTGCAACAGAGCAACCCATAACCAATGAGTCAAAAGTATTCTTGGATGAATACAGAAAAGAATTTAAAAAGGAACCTGCGGCTGTTACGGCACTGGGTTATGACGCATATATACTCATTCTTGATGCAATCGAGAGAGCAAACAGCGCAGAACCGACTGCAATAAGAGATGAGATTGCAAAGACTGTAAACTTTGAAGGTTCGGCTGGATTTGTTACTTTAGATGAAAATGGTGATGCTGTTAAAGATGCTGTTATTAAGGTTGTAAAAGATGGTAAATTTACTTATATGGATACTGTAAAACCTATAGAATAAAAAATTAAAAACCGGCTTAGCCGGTTTTTTTATTTTTTAATTCTTCTAAAAATTCCAAATCTTCTTCTTTATCATATAGTTTAATCGCATCTTCTAAGCTGAATTCCATTTCATTGGTTAGTTTATATTTATATTTAATGGCAATTATTCTTTTTAAGGAAATATTGATACGTTCTTCACTTATAAAGCCTTGTTCATATCCATTCATTAAAGCATTGAGGGCCTTAATTTGAACATCCTTCGTATGTCCTATTATGAATAGGTCGGCTCCTGCATTGAATGATTCTACTATCGACTCTTCTAAAGAATCGTTTTTAGCAAGAAATCCTTGCATTTCTATATCATCTGTTATAATTATGCCTTTAAAACCCAACTCTTCCCTTAAGAGGTTTTTAATTACTATTTCTGATTTGGATGCGGGTTTACCGGAACTATCTATTTTTGGAAATGCAAGATGACCTACCATAAGTGCATCGATACCCGTATTAATGGCATTTTCAAAAGGTAGAAGTTCTCTGTTCTTCAATTGCATATAATCAACATCAATTATCGGAAGCGTTACATGGGAATCGTTGCCGGTGTCTCCGTGACCGGGGAAATGTTTGCCAACTGAAATAATGTTTTGTGACTTTAAACCGCTTATAAATGCAAGGCCATGTGTGGACACCAAATTTGGATTGTTCCCATAGGATCTCAGAGATAAAAGTTTATTATTCTTATCAGTCAAAATATCCAAAACCGGTGCGAAATCTATATTTATTCCTGCTGCTTTTAGTTTTCTTCCGATTATCATACCGGATTTTTCAGTAAGGTTTGTATCGTTTATGTCTCCAAAAATAGCAGCATCGGGAATTCTTATTCCTCTTTTTGGAAGTCTGGATACTGAACCGCCTTCCTCATCAACAGTTATAAAAAGAGGCAATTCATCATTCTCATTCCATTTCTTAAGTTTTGAATTCAAAGCATATAAATCTTCAAAACTATCGAAATTTCTTTTAAACAATATAAATCCACCTATTTTTTCTTCAAAGATTAGGTTTTTTATTTCTTCATCTGCTGCATCGGCAGCAATACCCACTATCACTAATTGGCCTATCTTTTCTTTTATACTCATTTTTTCTATTATCTCTTCTTCATAAGGTTTGCATTCCTTTTTAACAATGGGTGCTTGAGGTGAAACGTCATAATTATTATTATAATTATCTTCAGCGGGATTAGGGATTTTGTTACACGAAATCGATAAAAGTAAAAAGGTAGATAGGATTATAATCTTAGTAGTTTTCTTCATTAAGTAACAACTCCGTAAAAGATTTATTTTTATTATGTATGAAAAACTCAGTATAGTCAAATAGATATAAGT
>JAAYKT010000007.1 GCA_012522255.1 Clostridiales bacterium | reverse complement strand
TTCAATAAGATTTTTCATGATTTTTTATTTTTAAGTGATTTTTTTAACCATAATTTGTATCGTCGTTCATTTTCATACCATAAGGCAATGCTTAAAAATGATGCTGAAATAAAGGTTCCTAAGGCTATGCCTAAAAGCTTACTAAGCAATAGCTCTGTGTTTCTTAATAGAAGATTTATTAATATATGTCCACCTGAAATTAATAGGGTGTAGAATGCTCCTGAAAGTAAGCAAAACGTAAATTTACTTTTTGAGCGCCAATACTTCCAGCGATGGATGTTTTTTTGACTGAAAATAATCATAGTTTGAATTTTAAATCAATCTTGTAACAGATTTACAAATGTAGTTATTTTTTAAAAAACTACAGGTGCTGTGATTATTTATCTTTAAAAATAATTTCAAGAAGGAGGTTTCTTAAAATGGCACTATAGCTCTTAAAGAAATATTTCTTCCCATATTATATATTCCATAATGCCCATTTGGTGAGTGATTGTAGTATTCAAAGTGTTTTAATCTGTTCAAATGTGATTGATAAGCCGTATTAAACAGATTATTGGCTTGAAGGATTAATGTAATATTGTTGTTTTTATTGTAGCGTATATCTGTTGTCAATCCCATATTAAACAGTATAAAAGATGGCGTAAATGTTTCTGTTCCGCTTAATCCTAAATATCTATCTTGTTTAGCTACATATTCTGCTTCAAGTTTGGGCTGGATTGACTTGATGTGTCTATATTTAGGCTTTACTTCATAGGATAAACTACTCATTATTGTCAGTGGGGGAATTAAGGGCAAATACTCACCATCTATTCCTTTGTTTTTATATTCCGAGTTACGATTGAAGCCATAGGTTGCACTTAAATTATTGCTCCATCGAAATCCTTTAAGTTTTTTTGGGTGAACTGCAAAAGATATATCTGCGCCGTACAAATGTGCGGATGCTTGCTTAAAATGATAGGTTCTATTGCCTTGGGCATCCAATATAGGATTGTTCAACTCATCAGCTAAAGTTTCCATATATATAAAGTTGCTGATGTTATTGTTGAAGATGTTTATCTCTGTAGAAAAATTATGATATTTGATATTTACTCCAAAGTCTTCTTGTAATGAGAATTCAGGTTTGAAAGTTCTATCACCTATATAAATAATACGAGCTCCAGGATCTAAACCATTACTTCCAATCTCAGCTAAATTGGGCGACCGATAAGCGCGGCCTATATTTGCTTTTAAATTGATATGATTGTTCACTTTATAAGTTGCTCCTATACTTCCACTAAGGCCATGATATAAATTGTTAAATGCTTCAAACTGATGATCTGCTAATGAAATGTCGCCATTCGTAACTTTATGTTCAGCACCAGTTATAGGATCAATACCTACATAAAAATCATCCCAATTTACATATCGAATGTCATCTCTTAATCCACCGCTGAGCGTCCAATTATTTCTTTTCCATTTAGCATATATGTATAATCCTGCATCGTATAATTGATAATCAGGAATGGGAAATTCTGTAGCATCTTTATTCAGATTATCTTGCAACATGCCATTTATTCCTAATGAAATCTCGGTATTTGCAAAAGTTGTGGCATTATAACGGAAACCATAATTTAAAGTATTAAGACGCATATACATTCCTTTTTCTGTAGGCATTTCAGGAT
>JAAYKT010000525.1 GCA_012522255.1 Clostridiales bacterium | reverse complement strand
GTTTAATATCATGGGGGGTTTTTGGTGGAAAGATAGAAGAAATATAATTTATATCTCTTTTTTCTTTCCACTTTTTCTCCCTTGTGTCTTGTAATGTAGTATTTACAAGGCTTTTAAGGCTTTCAACATTTAAACTCCTAATTGCATCAATATTCTTGAAACCATTGAATTCACTGGATTTCAAGTTTTTCTGTAAAAATGTATTAGGTGAATTATTATTCACCCTTTGTTCATTACTGCTAATATCAACGCTTTCAGATACTTTTATTAATTCTTCAGCACTTAATATATTTCCACCATCATAAACAATACTTCTTCCGGCATAGTAAAATCTATTAAGGTTTTTACATTGGATATCAACATCACCAATTGAATCCATAAGATAAAGCTGAATCCTTTTTGCAGTATTAAAATCGGTTATTTCTTTATCCAGAATATAAACAAGCCGGAATTTATGATGATCTTCATGATGATTGAAACTGGTATATATGAATGCCGGAAGTAAATTAATTTTCTTGCATTGATTTATAATGTCATTGTATGTCCGATATTTAGTTTTTAAGTATTCCTGAAATATTTTCTCATATTCTCTATCACTGATATTTTTAGGTCTGACAGGCTTATTATCAATGTCAATCATAAACATCTGCTGGCTTTTCCATTGATGTTCCCTTGTTCCACAAGAGGAAGGTCTTACAGTATACCCATTAAGAATTTTCTTCTTAATATCAGCGATTGAATATGTGTCTGCTTTGGTCATTCGACTACAGATTAAAGCACCATCTTTCGGTTTTTCTGAATACGCTTTTGTGTCTATTACACATTTTATCTTTAAATCCATTCGTCACGTCACTTGTCTCCCTTCTTTCGGGCATAAAAAAAGACTACCCATTGTAGCCTTTAACCCTCCGCTATTTTTAATGATACGCTGTTACATGAGCAGAAATTGCACTACTTATATCAGAATAATCCGCATATGAATGTGAATGTCCACTACTTGCAAAGTTACTTGATACACAATCCTGAGTAGCATATAAAGAATATTAATCTTTAAATC
Source organism: Clostridiales bacterium (assembly GCA_012522255.1). Classification (GTDB taxonomy): domain Bacteria; phylum Bacillota; class Clostridia; order Lutisporales; family Lutisporaceae; genus JAAYKT01. Next base: position 3,356 of record JAAYKT010000525.1, on the reverse strand, counting down.
CAATAAATCCCGCGTTACTGCAATCCCATATACTATTAGGTTTTACATAACCGTCAACATCAAATAGTAAGTTACCGCCAACAGTAACTATTAAATCTGCATCATAATATGAGCCTAAATACACTTTTCCTAAAGTATCATAATATGTTTTAAATACATCGTGTCCAAAAGCATCATAAATACATAAACTGCTGTAACCATAATCTCCTGCTTCAATACAAAAACCTTCTTTTTGGTTAGAATCACCGTAACTTATTAATCCTCTACCATCTATTTCAATTCTTGTTCCTGAGAAGCCTGTTTTAAAGATACCATCAAGAATAACATTTCCATAAGTATCGACATAAAATTTATCTTTCCAGATTGGATTATTAGGATCACCGCTTGTATTTTCATTTTTTGAGATTTTAATGCCGTTTAAAGGATCATACTGTAGGTTTTCCAACCTTGGATATTTTATTTTGTCTGGTATTTGGAAATTAAATTCTTTGATTTTACCATCATAATTCAGTTTGTACAGAGTCATAGTCCCGCCAACATATACACTGTTGCCATTCAAATATATCTCTTTATACCACTCAAATAAATCTGTATCGTTTGGTTTTCTAATTAAAGCCAACCTTTTTTTTACTAATTCAGCACCTTCATCACTTCCCCAACCAGAGCTAATCAAAGTTTCACAAACTTCACCGATTCTTTTTATGGGTTTATACTTATTACTATCTTGTAAAACATAAATAGTTGGTTTACCATCTTCAACACAGGCTATAATCATTTCAAGCAGAATATCATGATTTTTTCCTGCTTTATCTAACTTTTCATTTCTCTTTTCATGAAGTTCTATATATTGCCTTTCTAATTCTATACACAGGTCAGATATGTTTTGAATTGTTAGCCATGGTGCTTTTTCCAACAACTTTACCAAATAATCTGAGTATTGCGCTTTACCTGTAAAATAATAAATTCGTTCTCCTATCTTGTGTATTTTTTTACAACTATCTGAAGCAATATATACTTTTCCGTTTTCATTGATTATCCCTCTACTATCGCCTGAGATTGTAATCCATTTATTTGTTAGGACTGTAACACATAAACTCACTTTTCATTCCTCCTGCTGCCTGATAAGTAATTAAAACCGTAGTATTTATTTTCATTCAGGTTTTCCTCTGCTGACTTCTTCCATTTTTTGATCATTAGTTCTAACTTTTCTTCCGGCGTTAGTGGTTTTTGTTCTTTGTTCTTGTCTTTCCAGTGTCTTTTTTGGTACATCTGAAACCTCCACAATCTCATATTCGTTTTTATTGATTGCATTCTCTTTTAACCATAATAGATGTTGCTTAATTTTGTAGATCGTACCCAATGTATTGATGTTGTAAAAGCCTTTTGTATCAATGCTATCTAGCAACTGCATAATACTGTTGATTTTTGAATCGATCATATTTTCACTTCTCCTTTTTCATATTTATTAATGAATTCCTTGTATTTTTCTATTGTGTAGTCATTAATGGTTATTTGTTCATTTTCAAACCTTGATATATAAGCCAAACTACAGCCACAATGCTTAGCAATGGGATAAAGCTTTACCCTGTTTTCAAATCTCCATCTTCTAAAATCATCACCGCGAACAAACATTTTTTATTTCTCCTTCCTGATACTTTAATAAAAATTTGTTTACTAAAAAATATATAAAGAAGGGCAGTGCCGAAGCACCACCCAATATATAAAAAGAAATGCTTTTAATCTTCCTCCGGCATTGCAATAGCAATGGCTTTACTGTTGTATGCCTTGAGTGACATTTCAGTTAATACCTGTCCTTTTATGTTGTCTCCATCCTTTGCTAACATCTCATAGAATGGTTTACGTAAGAAAGACAACCTCAGGTATTCAGGAGCGAACAGAATAATACTGTCTATAGGAACGTGCCTATTTAAAACAACATCAACCAGACCGTAATTAGTTTGAATTCTGTTCGCAATAAAACCATATGTAGTCATTGGCTGATTATAACTTATATAGTCGGCGAAAAATCCGTCAATTTGTTCTTTAAAGTCTGCATTAACCATACAAATATACTGATTTGTTGCAACTCCGGCAGTCCACAACTTTTTGGGGAGAGAAATAAAAGTATTAAAATCCAAAGATGCAACAGAATTTGGGGTAGCTGCCAAATTAACAATATTATCAGCATGAACCAATTCAAAAATAGACTTCATTTGCCTAACTCCGCTCTCAGAACCACTATCATAATTGGTTTTGGAAAGCATTTTCTTTTCACAATTGATCTTGGTCTCAAGCAATCTATCGTTAATTTCTGATGCAAACAGATCATTAATCCCTGTCACGTCCGAAGCTTGTGCAGTTCCGCTAATCTGTACTGCCTTGCTGAAAATTTCCATTATGTTGGATTTTTCTGCTCTTGCACTTGCCTTAAAGGTTTCAGTAGTAAAACCTTCTTCTTGGCTTATGTCTGCGGTACTGTCAAGTGTTCTCTCTCGCCAATTGATCGTTACTGATCCGGCTTTATCAGTTAATCCCTTTGACATAAGTAAAGTAGTAAAAGGGCAATCAGTAGCACCGACAAGAGCCATTTCTTTCGATAAATCAATGTTTTCTTTGCTTGTAAAATTTGCAGTAGTAATCATTAATCATTCCTCCTAATTATTTGCCGAAAAACTTTGAAAGTTTAGAACCTATCATCTGTTCAGTGTTTCCGGCTTTTTCTGCCTGTTCATAGTCATTGTTTTGCTTATGATTGTCCGGCTTATAACCTGAATCAATTTCAAGCTTTTTTTGCATTTCAGATAATTTCTTGATCTTTTCCTGTGCTTTTTCCAATGTATCAGCACTTACCAGATCAAAGACATCATCAGGGTTTAACCCTGCCTTTGTTACTTCAAGCTTAATGGCATTATCCAGATTGGATTTCTCCAATTCCTTGACTTTTTCTATTGCCTTATTACCTTCAGTAACTATACCCTTTAAATCGTTGATTTCCTTATTCAGCGGTTTCAGCATTTCTTCAACTTCCTGCTTTGAATAAGTTTCTTTGTTCAATTCCATGCTTGCTCTCCTTTCTAAAAAAAAATTGTTTATAAAAAATTATAAAAAAACATCATGCCCCTGCTTTCAGAAGCATGATGAAATTTTAAAAGGTAGTACACTAACATTATTATCAGTGTACAAGAAAAATAGCGTACAAATTCCGTTGCGTTAAAGCGTAACGAATTTAAGAAAGGATTTTATGGCTCTCCGTTAAAAGCCATAAAAAAACACACCACCGCAAGATGATGTGCTTGTCTATAACTTTTATACAAAATATGGTATATAAATTATTATATTGACACAAATATTAATTT
>JAAYKT010000524.1 GCA_012522255.1 Clostridiales bacterium | reverse complement strand
CAGATGCATTATTTGACAGTAGGGAAATCAAAGAGTGTAAATATATTTTACTGAAGGCCCTAAAAGATGATTATTATTTTGATTCCGAATATATAGTTCAACAACCCTATGTTAGAGAGAACCCAAAATAGGGAGAAATGACCCATTCCCCTGCGGAAGCGGGAGAAAATATAAAAAGTGTTGTGGAGCCGGATAAACTTCAGAAAAATTATACAGTTATTATTGTATCTTACGATGGACTCCGCTTTATATTTTTAATTCGGTTTTGTCCTTTTTAAGTCTTTGTCTGTATTTCATTGAAAGGTTGTCAAATAGACAATATACCACAGGTACTATTAACAAAGTCAGCAAGGTTGAAGTGGTCAAGCCGAATATAACCACAATGGCCATGGGAGCCATAGCTTCTGCTCCTTCACCGATTCCCAAGGCTAAAGGAATCATAGCTAAAATAGTAGTCAAAGTAGTCATAAGAATAGGCCGCAGCCTGGTGGGACCTGCTTTTATTATTGCGTCCTCTCTATCCATCCCCCCTTCTCTAAGGGTGTTTATATAATCCACCAAAACTATTGCATTGTTTACAACTATTCCTGCCAGCATTATAACCCCGATAAATGCCGGCACACTCAAAGGACTATTAGTAATGGCCAGGCCGGCAATAGAACCTGAATATGCCACAGGCACAGAAAACATAATTGTTAAAGGATGAACCAAAGACTCGAATTGTATTGCCATTACCATATAAACCAAAAATATTGCTAATATCAATGCTAAGGTAAGACTTGAGAAAGCTTCAACCATTTGCTCGTCTTCCCCTGTAAATTTTATGGAATAGCCATCTAAAAGATTATAACTTAGTATTTTATTTTTTAGTTCATTATTTACATCCCCAGCACTTCTTCCGAAAACATCACCTGTTACTGTAACATAGCGCTCTTGATTTACCCTGCTGATGCTTACAGGACCCTGCTTTATATCAATGCCCGCTATCTCCATTAATGGCACCTGCACCCCTAACGGCGACAATAAAGATATTGATTTCAACTGCTCCAAGGTTCTTCTTTTTTCCTCAGGGTATTGAACCTTAATATCTATCTCAGTACCATCAACCTTATATGTCGTAGCAACCCTTCCATCCACGGCTGTTCTCACAACAGATGCAACCTGTGAAGTTGATAATCCGTAAGCTGAGGCTTTATCTCTGTTAATATATATTTGTGCCTCCGGTCTTCCTTCGGTAATGCTTAATTCAACCTGTCTTGTTCCTTCAGTATCAAGAACTATTTTTTCTATATCTTTGGATATATCGTCTAAGACCTCTAAATTGGGGCCTCTTACCTGTATGGATACTGCTGACCCGCTGCTCAAGCCTCCCATGCTTGCAGACAAATCATTAACTTTTATCTTAGCTCCTGCTATATTTTCAACATCTTTGCGAACCTCTTCCACAATTTCCGCAGTACTCCTTTTCCTCTCCGTTAAAGGCTTCAAGGTTGTGCTTATCGTGCCTGTATCGCTGTTGGAGCCAGTTATTCCCGACATAATACCGGAACCGCCTACGGAAACATTCATAATATCTAATTCTGGTATGCCGGATAATATATTCTCCAATTCCGTTGCAATTTCATTAGTATTTGCTATTAAGCTTCCTTTAGGCATTTCTATTTCTATGCTGAACATTCCTTGATCCATAGCAGGGAAAAACTCAGATCCTATAACCGGTATCAGGAGTAAACTTGCGGCAAATATTGCAGTAACTATACCCCCTGTCGCTGCTTTATGCTTTAAGACTTTTATTAGAACTCCCCGATAAAACCGATCTATACCATTTATTGCATTATCCCATTTAGCAAAAATTTTGTTTAGGGGTTTATGCTTTATTTCCTCATAAGATTTTTCCACTTTTAAAAATTTTGAACTAAGCATGGGTACAAAAGATAGCGCTACTATTAAAGAAGCTAAAAGAGAAAAGGTTATAGTCATAGCCATTTCTTTAAAAATTTCAGAAGCCATTCCTTCCGTAAAAACAATAGGGAGAAACACAACTACAGTAGTCAGTGTCGAGGCAAGAATTGCCCTGCCTACTTCCTTAGTCCCTGTTAACGCAGCTTCTACTTTGCTATAACCTTCACTGTGGTGTCTATATATATTTTCTAATACAACTATTGCATTATCAACTAACATCCCTACACCTAACGCTAATCCCCCTAGCGATACTATGTTTATAGATACACCTGCAAAAAACATTAATACAAATGTGGATATTATCGATATTGGTATTGCTGTTGCTTTAATAAATGTGGTACACATACTATTGAGAAATATCAATATTATTAATACTGCAAGGAGACCGCCTACTACAGCCTTATTTGCCAGACTGCTGATTGCTTTTTCTATGAAGTTCCCCTGGTCAAAAACTATATCAATATTTAAATCAGGATATTCTTTTTCAATTATACTT
>JAAYKT010000523.1 GCA_012522255.1 Clostridiales bacterium | reverse complement strand
ATCCAGAAACCGTATAATTTGGCCACACCGTAAGGACTGCGCGGGTAAAAAGGAGTCGTCTCCTTTTGCGGTACCTCCTGTACAAGACCGAACAGTTCTGAGGTGGAAGCCTGGTAAATGCGGGTACTCTTCTCCAGACCAAGGATGCGCACCGCCTCCAGCAGACGCAGTGTCCCCACTGCATCCGTTTCAGCCGTATATTCAGGTACATCAAAGCTCACCTTCACGTGGCTCTGAGCAGCCAGGTTGTAAATCTCGTCCGGTTGAATATTCTGTATCACCCTTATCAAGGAACTCGAATCTGTCATATCTGCATAGTGCAAATTGATCAAACGTTTATGATGCATATCACGCACCCACTCATCCAGGTAAAGATGTTCTATCCTGCCTGTATTAAACGAAGAAGAGCGCCGCAAAAGTCCGTGTACTTCGTATCCTTTTTCCAGCAGAAATTCCGCCAGATAGGAACCATCCTGTCCGGTTATGCCAGAAATTAATGCAATTTTATTCACAATAATTTGTTTTAATGATTGATTTTAAATTACCTACGCGTATATCCTTTTAAGTTTAATATAATTTTCCTTTTGTATTGCCAGGGAATAATTCTGTTAAGAAATCTAATAAAAGGCATTTTAATATCACGTTTTATCGACTCAATTTTTGAAAAGGAATTTCTCTCTGGATCAATATTATATCCTAATTTTTTAATCCTTTTCTTTTCTTTTGGGACCCATTTGCCTTTAACGATTGTATTTAAAACTTTAAATAAATCTTTATAAACAACAAAGAAACCATTATGATTATCACTTCTTATAGCACCATAACGTTCGAATTCCCAAGCATTTTCATTTTCTCGCAATAAATCTAGTAGTGTTTGTATTTTCCAGATCGAATAAACACATGTTGAACGATAGAGTGAGCCAGGTTTAATTTCACCAAAGAGAGTGTTAAATTTATTTGTGGGTTTAGGGTTACTAAGAAACTTCAAATAATTCCCTTCCAATTTTAAAAACTCCGATACAATAATATTGAATTTCTTATTATCTACTTTTTCAATAAGAATCAAGTCCTCTAAAGTGATTAAAGCATATTCATATTTATTTTTCAGAGTATTCAATGTTTTTATAACACCATCGGACCATGAATTATCTTTTCCAATATTAATATCAGTAAAACTCTCTGAATCTGCGCTTAAAAAGTTTGTGGAAATATACCTATCATATGGACAATCAGGCCAATTTTTTTCAAATTGTTTAATAAATATTGGCCACAAATCTGAATAATTATCACAAGATAATACGACAACAGCTATTTTATTATTCATTTTCTAGTTCATTTATAACTAACTCAGGGTCTGCTTATTTAATCCCAATCAGGCACAAAAATTCATTTGTGGCTTGACTGGATAAATGTTTATATTTCTCACTTTCATCAGTTTCGATAGAAACGAGACAAAATATGACAGGGGAATATCCCTCATATGTCGGATCAGGTTCATCACAAAAATGATAGCCCCTATCCAACTGTTT
>JAAYKT010000522.1 GCA_012522255.1 Clostridiales bacterium | reverse complement strand
TATTTACAAATGCATTTCTTTGCTGTTAAAAACGCTATTTCTATTTTTGAAAACAATACAGAAAATCCAATGCTGGGAATGCTTGTAAAAGATATTCTATCCATTCCTCGTTTAAAAGATTTCGGAGAAGAAAATTTGCCTTTAGGATATTTCGTAGAAAAATTAAGCATTATGTCCTTTAATAATTTAGTAAAGTATCAATTACCAAACGAAGTTACTGTTACCCCGGAATTAGTTAGATTATCAAATGCACTTACAGTTGAATGTCTAAGGATTAATTTAATTCAACAAATGATTAAAGAGTATCATAGTAATCCTGAATTTCTAAAAGCAACAAAACAATTTGAGTATTTAAGTGGGGGTACTCAGATAATACCTCTTAGTAAGCAAGATAGATATAACTATAAATTGCTTAAAAAGGAGTATCCGGATTCAAATTACGCAGATTTAATATATTCGTTTTATCGTATACTCACATATATTAAAAGCCTAATTTTTGATTCTTTTTATGATAATATTTTTGAGGTGTATGAAGCAGAAGATGTTGTTATTCGTAAAGAAAAACAGCTTAATCAATATACCTATATTAAATTGTATATATTGCCAAACAAAAAGACCTTTGGCATGAATACAGGCTGGATATTGAAGCTACACAATAAAAATAACACTATTTCGTACGCACAAATATTCAGCAAAAAAATAGAATCCGATAAAGGCGGATGCACTATTTCCATAAAGGCACTTGTTAATAATTACTTATAAGAATAATCGTTTTTTCAGATATCTTGTGCACGAGGGGGGCGCATAGATCTGAATCCTGCGGCTACATAAATTGTAAAGTTATACTAGCATTATATACGACGAGCCAGTGAAAGGTTTGCCGCATAATTGATGGAACGGAGGGGTAATTATGTCAAAACGTCAATCAAAGGAGCAGTTATCGTCAAAGGATATATCTCACCTTAGTGCTTTTGAGGAAGACGTAGACCACATTAAGATGGATTACTCTTTAATACCTGATCATAGCAAACATGCACGGTCACTTTTTTTTAATTGGTGGGTCATCCGCGACTCGAACGCGGGACACCCTGATTAAAAGTCAGGTAGGCTGCAGGAGTTCTTATAAAAAATTATGACATCGGTTATAAAAATAGGGGAAAAATCCGAATATTTCTCTCCTTTATGATTGATTGCCTATATATTGGTCATTTCAAATCGGATTATTGACAGTAAAAGTGCACAATGTCCAATATTTATACTGTTTTTATCCAGCTAGACTGTGTGAGTGTGAGTAAATGATCCAAGACATATGGTTTGTTTGGCAAAAGAGACCACAATTAAATTCATGGCGACGTTTCGCTAAAAACATAAACAACTTTAACAACAGACCCGAAAGAGGCCATGCTCAGGGCCATAAGTGAATATAGCCGAATAAAGCAGCCAATCAGTCCGGTAGGATACAAATATATAATAGACGATGTGCCAAGCAACATATATCCATTGGCAGGAAACATAGAAGGGTATTCTGTGGTGCAGATAGATATGGCGCAACCACCAGAAGAAAAAGAGCCGGTAGAAATAAATCATGAGGATAGATA
>JAAYKT010000521.1 GCA_012522255.1 Clostridiales bacterium | reverse complement strand
TATTATGTAAAAGTCCCGGAAAACAACCGGTTTATGTTATAGACGAAGCAAAAAGAGCTTCGGGTAAAACAGTAATGATGAAAGCTGATAAGAGTATATGGGTAAACGTGAATGAAAACCTTATTGATGACTTAAAAAGATCGTGCGGCGATGAATGTGTTGCTCTCAGATAAGATTTCTATTAGAATAAACTTAGTATTAAGGGACAACGGTGACCCGGCAAAAGGAGGCTTTTGACATGTGGACTGTCATATATATTGCCCAAAGCAAAAAAATGGCCGAAAAAATAGAAAAACTTTTGACTGACGAGGGGATGTTAGTTAAAGTCCAATCAGTGGGTAAAAGATTTGAAAGTGAACGGGGATATTATGAAATTTTAGTGCCGGAATGCGAAGCGGAAGAGGCGCAGAACATATTGTATGAAACGGGTTACTAAATAAACATCCGGCGCTCATGGAGGGGATTATATGAAAAACATTGCCGTGTTGACAAGTGGTGGTGACTCCCCTGGGATGAATGCTGCTATAAGGGCAGTGGTCAGGTCTTCAATATATAATGAACTTAAAGTATACGGCGTTCAAAAAGGATTCAACGGGCTGATTCATGGGGATGTAGTGGAAATGAATATATCTTCTGTCGCGGATATAATTCAAAGGGGAGGGACCATACTCAGAACAGCAAGATGTGAAGAATTCGAAACAGAAGAGGGAATAGAAAAGGCGCTGAATATCATCGATATATTTAACTTTGACGGAATAATAATAATTGGCGGAGACGGTACCCTAAGAGGTGCCAAAACCCTTTCAGACAGAGGTATAGCGTGTATAGGCATACCAAGCACAATAGATAACGACTTGCCATTCACCGACTGTACAATAGGTTTTGACACAGCATTAAATACCGTTTTGGATGCAGTAAATAAAATAAGAGATACTACCACATCCCATGAAAGAGTCAGTATTATTGAAGTAATGGGGAGAAAATCCGGGGATATTGCACTTTACTCAGGACTGGCCGGCGGAGCGGAAAGCATAGTGGTTCCTGAAATGGAGTTTTCTTTTGAAAGCATATGTAAGAAGCTATTGCAAGGTAAAAACAGGGGAAAACTGCACAGTATAATTATGTTATCTGAAGGAGTGGGCAATGCAATAAAGCTGGCTGAAGACATAGAAAGCAAGATAGGTATGGAAGTAAGAATTACTATATTGGGATATCTTCAAAGAGGCGGCGCCCCTACGGCTTTTGACCGTATACTGGCGAGTAGATTTGGAGCAAAAGCGGTAGAACTCCTGCTCCAAGGCAAAAGCGGCAGGGTAGTCGGTATTAGGAATAATGATATTATTGATGAAGATTTTGATGTGGCTTTAAATACTAAAAAGAAGTTTAATGAATATATGTACGAGTTGGCGAAAATACTTTCTATATAATTTGTAAATTCTTGTTTTACAGATGGACAAGTCTGGTGATATTATGGAACTTACCAAATATTTAAAGAAAGCTGCTTTAAGGGGGATTAACAAAAATGTTATATAATGTTTTAGGAAGAACCGGATTTAATGTATCAAGGATAGGCTTTGGCGGCATACCCATACAACATGTTGAGCAGGATAATGTCAACAGCATCATGGCAAAAGCAATAGATTTGGGTATTAATTTTATAGATACGGCGAGAGGATATACTATAAGCGAAGAATTGTTGGGTAATGCGTTAACCGATAAAAGAGAAAGGGTGTATATAGCCACAAAATCCATGGCAAGAGGCAAGAATGATATGATGTCTGATGTGGAATTATCCCTTAAAAATTTTAAAACCGATTATATTGATCTGTATCAGCTCCATAACATAGCCACAATGGAAGATTTAAATAAGGTGATAAGTGGTAGTGGGGCGTTAGAGACTCTTTACAAGTCGCAAAAAGAAGGCTTTGTAAGAAAAATTGGGATTACAAGTCATAAACTGCCTATTCTTGAGGAAGCGTTGAAACTGAATATTTTTGATACCATTCAATTTCCTTTTAGCGCTGTAGAGAGACAGGCTGTGGACATATTTAAAAAAGCCGTGGAACAAAATGTAGGCACAATAGCAATGAAACCAATGGCCGGCGGAGCCCTTCGCGATGGGAGAAAAGCTTTAAAATATATATTGGAAAGCCCTTATCTGAATGTTGCAATACCGGGAATGGATTGTATAGAACAGGTTGTTGAAAATGCCGAAGCCGCAGATGAAATTAAACTAACCGAGGCAGAAAGACAAGAAATAGAAAAAGTTGCAAAAGAATTAGGCAATACCTTCTGCCGAAGATGCGGTTATTGCATGCCGTGTTCAGTTGAAATGGATATTCCTATGATGTTTATAATGGAATCATATTTTACAAGATACGATCTAAAGGATTGGTCTGTCTCAAGATATAGTTCTTTTGATGTAAAAGCAGAAGACTGTATTAAATGCGGTATTTGTGAAACGCGTTGCCCCTATGAACTGCCGATAAGGGATATGCTTGATAATGTGGCAAAAGTTTTTAAACAAGAATAATCGTATAATCAGGTAGAAACCAAATACAAAAAATACAGAGATTACGCTAAGGAAACAGGAAAAGGTAAAGTATGGGTAATAATGGTATAATAATGGTATATGATGGTAATAATACTATTGTAACTGATTCTCTTTTTGCACCGGATGGTGCTTTTTTTTTATGAAAACAATTATAAAAAGAGAAAAACAAGGTTTGTCCTTTTGGCAAACCTTGTTTTTTAGAACAACTAACTTTCCTCAATTTCTTCCTTTTCTTCACGTAAAGGCCATTCCTGGCATCCTGATTTTAGATCAATTTGCTTGCAATCCTCATGCAAGCAGAACACTTTTAGTATAAGGGGTACATTAGTGTCACATACGGGGAATAAAAACTGTCCAAAACAATCAGTGTAAGTGAATCCTACTCCTTTATACTTCTCACATTCTTTTTTAAATAATTTTACAACACAATCCTTGGCCGGATGCCCGCATTTATGAACAATCCCATGAACTACTCCCCTGTTTTCAGGGACTAATTCAATGGGCTTCATTATTTCCACTTCCTGGTTAGGGCATACTTTAAATTCTTGTGAGGTAAACAGCTTAAAACCCATACTTTCACCTTCCTTTCTTGTACATAATACGGGGTTGGACAAAATTTGCTACTCAAAATGGAGAATTAAATTATCAGATTCTTCTTTAAGGGAATATACTCTTATCAGATATTCATTTTTTTTAGAAGAAATTGGTATGATAAATTGTCCGAAAGAATCTGTAAATGTGAACCCTATAAATGTTTTCTTGCCTGATTTTGAAACCCTATATATTTTTAAAATACATTTGGCGGCCCCCTTGCCGTTCATCATTATTGAGCCGCGGGTCATTTCCTTCTTTGCTCTATTCTTTTTCTTAATTTCTACGGCATTAATGATAACCTCTTCCCCGGGCTTCACAACAAAAGGGTCTGATTCATAAATGTAGTCTGTCAATTAATATCACCTCCGGATTTTACTAATATATACTTATGCAATATAATTAATATTGATATAGTTATGGAATTTTGTCTGTTGTGTGTATTACTTTTTTAAAGTAAGGTTTTTTCTTGAGTTAGCTATGGAACATTATTTAAAAAAACGAGTCTACAATAATGGGAGTACAATGAATAATCTGAAGAGGATGAGAATTTTTATGAAAGCTTTTAAAAGAGTTATTATAGTATTTGCAATAGCTACTGTCATGATTTTTTACATCGGATGCATGCAAAACAGCGGCAAAAATGGATCAACGAATGATTTACCTTCTGTGGTGGGATATGTATCGGAAGGAATTGATGTTCCGGAAGAAGTATTGGCTGCCGCAAAGACAAAAGTTGCTGAAATTTTTGATATGGAAAGGGAAGACTTTCCCGATTATTATTATACCAATTGGAGGATAGAAAACCTGAAATACTCCTATTCTTATTTAGTGACCGGAGAGGATAAGGCCATAATATATTCCGATGATTATAAAGCGACAGGCGGGATGAAAATCGAAATATATCAGATGAATTTTGAATTGCTAACTGAATCACCGAAAAATATTGTTTTTGCAGGGGGTATGTATATCACGGGGGAAAATTGGGTTATGCCCGACTATCCGAACTCCCGGTTCCTTGCTTTTAGGCAGGATGAGGATAAATTGACATACTTATTTACCATGATGGAAAACGACTGCAATCCGGGTGATGAAATTTTTACGGGGGATCTACTTAATATATTTCAACATATTGCAAAACATTTCAATATGCCGCTCCTCGTCTAAAATTATACGGTTCAATATTTTTACAATATTATCATCACGGATGAATTCTGCTTGACATTTGTATTTTTGG
>JAAYKT010000520.1 GCA_012522255.1 Clostridiales bacterium | reverse complement strand
TATGCTTCTATACAAGGCGGTACATAACCCGAAGGAATAAAAGAGGAACATACTATATATTATGATAATAGAGAAGATACCATAAATGCCGTGGATTCCGGAGAAGCGGATTATGGTTATGGTAACGCCTATTCCGTTGCTTTTTATACTTTGCAAAACGGTTATAAAAACATAATAAACATACCGGTGGGTAAAGAAGAAAGAGCCTATTGTCTGGGCATACATGAAAATGAAGAAATTTTACTTTCCATTATAAATAAATCCATTGATTCAATCAGTAAAAAAAGGATGGATGCCTTGATCTTGGACGTTGCATCCCAGGTGGAAAGAAAACTAACCTTTACAATGATAATTGATGCCTATGGCAGTGAGATACTAATTATTGTATTCATAATTATGGTTGCACTAATATACAGTGCACTTTTAAACAAACGAGCAAAAAATCGTTTTGAGATGGAGAATAAAAGATATGTAATCTTATCGAAATTGTCAAACGAGTGTTTGTTTGAGTATCATATAAAATCAGGGGATTTAGAAATATTAAAAGATATTGATAAAGGGACTGATATTTGCGAAAAAGAAGAATTTATTGAGATGCTCAAAAATACCATAAAAGATTTTGATAATTGCAACAGTGAAGAAAACATTTATACTTTAAAAATGTCACTTTCGGGTGGAGATAAGGCTGTTTTTAAAGTGTTTTTTTCTTATCTAAAGGATGAAAGTGGTAAGAACCATTCAATTATAGGTAAATTAATGGATATCAGTGAAGAAGAAAGAGAAAAAGAACAACTGATTACAAAATCACAATTAGATGGTCTGACAGGTCTTTATAATGCTACAACCACAAAAGAAGCCATAATTATAGGCATGAAAAATAAAGGTGCAGATAAAACGGATGCTTTTATAATAATTGATTGTGATAAGTTTAAGGAAATTAATGATAACTATGGACATTTGAAAGGTGATTTAGCATTACAAAGCATCAGCAAGGGATTGAAACTTGCCTTCAGGCAAACTGATATTATGGGTCGCATAGGCGGAGATGAATTTTGTGTTTATATGCACGATATTCCATCAGCGGAATTCGTGCGTTTGAAATGCAAGCAATTAATAAATCATATACAAGAACTTAATGGCGATTTTTCCATTAACCTTAGTATTGGAATAACAATTTGGAAGGATCAAATATCTTACGAGGATTTATTCCAGCAAGCCGATGATGCTTTATACTTAGCTAAAGAGGACAAGGCTTCTAAAATCATAATCTATGGAGAAAAGAAGGCATAGATTGCTGCTTATGGAGATAAGAATTGATAAAGTAGGTAATGGAATAGTTCATATGGTCTTGGTCTTTGGGAGCATGGATATAGTTTTTTTGATAGGTTAGTATAGTCGGTTATTACCGGTTAAAAATTATGCTGTGTTTTATACAGCTTGCGAAAGCATTATAGAAATTCATAGAATTGTTTATGCAAAATGGATTTAAAAAAGCTTTTGGGTTGATCATGAAAAATTTAAAGGATTGGTTTACTCTTTTCAATACCCGTGTATATAATATAAATGAGGCTGGGACAACCCGGTCTCTGGTAGTGTCGAATAGTTTGTGTATGGCTCTTCCGAGCCAAGGATTTTTGCGAAATATTTAGATAAAATCCTTACAAATTATTGCTTTAATATTCAAGGATCAAATTATTAGCTTTTTCAAAAGG
>JAAYKT010000519.1 GCA_012522255.1 Clostridiales bacterium | reverse complement strand
ATTTTCCTGCCTATGGCGGGCAGAGCCAAGGGACAATGCTTGATGTTGTCATATGAGTGCCGTTCGATTTTAGGGTCGAGGCTGGGACGGATGCAATCTTGGGCTGGGTCAAGGGAGAGAATTGCCTGGAATGGCGGCGTTAAAGGAATTGACCTTTGAACGGTGACAAAAAGACCGTCCCTGCGCCTATAAAGGAACCTTGGTATTATTGTTCAACTGGAATATTCAGTTTATTCGTCAAAACGGCTTCTCTGGCATTATATGGCAGCCTTTTGTTGCATTCAGGAATTTTTGAAATATAGTAATTATTTAACAAGCGAAAGTAACGAGGCATTTGGCCTTAATGAAAGTAGGAATTCAATACCATCATTAAATATCATCACCTTATAAGCATGGTTACTCAGAATTTTTATAATAGAATCATAGTAGCCTATATCTTCCATTTCCTTGTCATAAATGAAAATGGTTTTATAAGTACCTTGCATTTCTTCTGCATTGTAAGCCCAAGTTTTGGCTGAATTAATTAAATGTGCAAGATTCTTGCCTTCGAAAGTAAACAGCTTGATAGCATATTCTCCAATAATATAGTCATATTGAATCTGTTCATTATAGTTGCCTTTTAACTTTTTTCTTGAGAACTTAATATCCGAAGATTTCAATAAGTTGGATATATATTGGTGTTCCTGTATCTTATTGAGCCGTTCTGACTTTTCATAATCGAATTTAAGATACATTTTCTTGGTAATGTCAATAAATTGTTCGCTATTTATCGTTTGGATAGTTTGTATGTTGGAGAATTTGTACTCATTTACATAGAATCTCACAAAATTTTCAATATCAAATTTTGATACTTGATTAAACAAATGATGATCGACTTCATCTTGTATTCCTTTGAGGTAATCTTTCATGAAGTTGATGTCCAGCTCATCATCAAACGCCTTAGCCCTTCCCCAATTTTTAACACAATGGAAATAGCCCTGGTTTGTGTCTTCAACATAAAATAATATTCCGATATTAATATTTTCATTAGTAAAAAAGGTTGGATAATAACTCAGTACAGAAAAACTCACTGTTGACACCTTATTCACCTCCCAGTAATAACCGTACAGATACTATCAAGGTGTTTTAATCTGTACATTATGTATTTCTTAAGTGCCGCAGTGTCATCATCCGAAATTGACCATGATTCCGGTAGTTCATTAATGAATTCGTCGAGATCCTGCGATTTAAGTTTCGTTTGAAATTCATGTGCGGTCTGCAATAGAATATCATAATCTTTATTTAAGTATTCCCAAAAGAAGCCATATACCTGCTTGTTAGAATCTATTATTTCATGATCTTTATAATCATTTAAAGTCATTCCCGTTTCTAGGCAGTTTTTATTCCAGATAGTTTGATTCTTAAAGACATGGGTGTGGTCAATCGCATACATCTGAATGGTTTTTCCTGAGGTTACCAATAAGTTGCCACGATTTCTATCTTTATTATAAACTAGATGGTCAAACAGTATCAGTTTATAAAAATCACCTTTGTTCGAAATTCTGGGGATAATAGCCAAATTAACTGGTGCTACCTTATCAATTCTTACAGAATAGAAACAAAATCCGTAGTTCTTCTCAGAGATATCGTTTTCATTATACTCTGTTTGTTCATCAATAAGGGCAATACCAGCATCCGGTATTGGCAGATCTAGTTTCCTGCAGATTCTAAAAGATATATATTCATTAACCAGAACTAAATTGCCTTGGATATTGTTATACGTTTTACTTATAACATGTTGTCCAGAATTCAAAACAGCATTCAGCGGTTCAGTACAACCATTACCGATCCTTCCTAGTATTTTATCAACATGTAAATGCTCCAACTTCATCACCAGCCAGTTTTTACATTTGTAATGTTTGGCAATAACTTATGGTCTCATTATTTCAGTACAGTTTCCCACAATTATATCCGAGGTCATTATTGAGCCAGGCGTTGTTTGATTTTATTGCATCTTACAGTAGACCAAAATATTTAGATTTTATTCGGACTGTGGCTCCCGCCATGGATATACTTACGCACGGGAACAAATACCGTGCGTAAGTTAGTGATTGCCGGCATGTTCTATCTAGTGATTTCCATTTTGGTTAGCGCAAAACAGACTTGACAGCCTGCCATAATTGCAGCTGTTTTTCAAAATACCTGAAAGCTATACCCAAAGGACCGCAATGCGGTGCAGGCAGCAGCCATGTTTTTTCCGCTAGTGAAACCGGCGTCTGTTCATCTATTATCTTGTCTACCAGTGCCGAAAAAGGCTCAGCTTTCAATCCATGTATCCTGGCAACGCTTATATAAGCGTTTTTGCCCAGGGTTATAATGACCTGGGGTTCGATTATGGAGAT
>JAAYKT010000518.1 GCA_012522255.1 Clostridiales bacterium | reverse complement strand
TTTTATTACGTTTACATAGGCCTTAGCATATTGATTGGGTTTTCATTATTGTTATATAACAAAATTAATCGTAAAGTAATTATTTTTGGTCCTTTGGCTTTGATTTTGGCAACTTCAATTTCAGGATTGGCATCTGTGATTGTTCAAAACCTTATAGTAACACCTAATGAACTTGTCAAGGAAGAAAAGTTTTTACAACATAATATAGATTATACAAATTATGCTTATAGGCTTCATGATGTAGAAGTAAAACAGTTTGGCGTAGCTCAGAATCTGGTAAGAGAAGATATTGAAGAAAATAAGGTTACGATTAACAATATTCCTGTTAACGATTATAAGCCGGCAAAGGATATTTATAATCAAATACAAGGGCTCAAGAATTATTATTACTTTAACGATATGGATATCGACAGATATATGGTTAACGGAGAATACAGACAAGTGTTTATCTCCGCCAGGGAATTGCAAAGTGCAAACATACCCAAGCAGGAAGGGGGCGGGACCTCGTGGATAAACAGATATCTAAAGTATACTCACGGCTATGGGGTCGCCATGTCACCGGTTAACGAAGTTACACCCTCCGGCCAACCCAGGCTTTTTATAAAAGATTTGCCTGTTATCTCGGAAACGGATGTAAAAGTGGAGAGACCACAGATATATTATGGTGAAATTACAAAGGATTTTGCTATAGTAAATACCCGGGAAAAGGAATTTGATTATCCTTCAAGCACCGGTAATGTTGAAACAATTTATGACGGGACTGGCGGAATACCTCTTACTTTCCCCAATCGGATTATGTTAGCACTGACTCAGGGGAAAATGAATTTTATTTTATCCCAGGATATTAATTCACAAAGTAAGGTGCTGATGCATAGAGAAATAATCGAAAGAGTTAAAAAGATAGCACCGTTTTTGGCTTATGATGAAGATCCATATATTGTAGTCAGTGACAGCAAATTATATTGGATTGTAGATGCATATACCATTAGTAATAAGTACCCTTATTCTGAACCAATAGAAGAAAACACGGATATTAATTATATCAGGAACTCAGTTAAAATAATTATTGATGCCTACAATGGAACAACGGATTTTTATATAGCCGATGACAATGATCCGCTTATTAAGACCTATGCCAAAATATTTAAAACATTATTTAAGCCCTTGGCTGATATGCCTGCTGACCTGCGGGCGCACCTAAGATACCCTCAAATGCTTTTTGATATACAAACGGATATATACAGCAAATATCATATAAGAAGTGCAAGGGAGTTTTATAACAAAAGTGACGTATGGGATATAGGAACACAAATATACGGACCCAGCGGAGCATCGAGTGAAAGCATGTTTGTGGAATCCTCTTATTTAATTATGAAGCTTCCGGATTCTGAGAAAGAAGAGTTCATACTTATGGTCCCTTACACACCTCAAAGAAAAAATAATATGATTTCCTGGTTTGCGGTGAAAAATGACGGAGAAAACTATGGACAATTGAAGCTATATACATTTCCATCGGGAAAAATTGTCGAAGGACCTATGCAGGTTGAAGGAATAATAAGCCAGGACGTTGCTATAGGTAATGCAATAAATTTATTGCAATCCGGTGGGAACTCCCAAGTAATAAGAGGTAATATGCTTATTATTCCTATAGAGGATTCCATACTTTATGTTGAGCCTATTTACCTTAGGGCAAGCAATGCCAGCGCTTTACCCGAGCTTAAAAAGGTAATAGTATTCTATAGGAATAAAGTTGTGATGGAGGATAGTCTGGAGTTATCTTTGGCCAAAATTTTCCCGCCGCCAAAGGAAGATGAGGAACCTACTATACCAAAGCCGCCGGATATATCTATTAAACCTCCCGACGAGGCAGATACCGTTGCAGAGCTTATAGAGC
>JAAYKT010000517.1 GCA_012522255.1 Clostridiales bacterium | reverse complement strand
GTCAATACAGCATAATCAAGTTCTTTTGTTCCGATACTTACAATACCAGTATATCCTGCTGAAGATAACACCGGATTGGGTGAGTACCCATTCCCGGTAAATGAATAGTGCGTTACGAATGTTCCTTCTGCAACAAGGAAATCTGGGCGGTTTCCTGATCCTGCTATTGCGGTTACATTGTTAGGGTCAGATATATTCGTAGTAATAGGGGTCGTTGTTCCATCTACATTCATTCTTTCTATGCCTGTTGGTGATAAGTACACATACTCATAACCGTCTAAAAAGTCTGTTACATTGGGCATATACTTTGGCAAGCGTATTTCCCTGTCTGGTAATTCAATATCAACTACCGCAGTAGCATCTTGTATGTCAGCGTGTGTGTCTATCTGGTATCTTATTTCTTCTGCTGATGCTCCAGCAGTAAACAATGCAAAGATAAGAAACGTCATTAATATCAAACGTTTGATATAATCACCCCCTCCTTATTTAAAAATGTTTTTAAAGTGCTTGAACCGATACAATTTTGTATCCTTCGGTTGTTGGATAGTAAAACACCATTACTCTAACGTCCCGTTTATCGTACTTATAAGAGTGTTTTGCAATTACTAGTTTATTGTTATATATTGTCTCGGTCTGTAAATCAGTTATTTCTGCTTTGATGCCGGTTTGCTTTTTATATGCTGTTCTGGCGGGGCCGGCTAATAAATCCGCGTCCCCTACGGCTAAATCCGCGATACATTTTTCATATAACCCATTGATTTTTGGCTCAACAAGCAAATTGAGCGCCACGATCTGCGGCATAGTTTCTTTAAGTGCATACACCTTCCACTTATCTTCTTTCGTAAGCATGGCTTCATAAAAGCCAACATCTATTCCACCCGAGTGCCTCATTTCAGCTACGATATACACTTTGGCATAGTTTCCAGTGTTCTCTGTTACAATCGTTTTAACATTCAACGCTTCCGCAGGCTCTAATTTGCTATTTACCACTTGATACAATACTTCCCCGCAACAATATTTTTCGGGATCTTCAGCTGTTATCAATGCTTCTATAAAATCTCGACTGGTAATACTTATACGCGGATCAGGGATGACAAAAACAGAAATTGAAAAGATTATAGCCAGTGATAACATCATGATGATAATTGATTTTAGTTTCGCCATCTGCATCCTCCATAAAAAAATACTAACGCCGCTGCGCCAGCTGCTATTGCATATAATGCGTCCATCGGAGTAAGGGAGCTATATTGAATAACAAGACTGAATACTGTTTGCAACATTACCACCAAAGCCGCTATTTTGAGAACATTGTTTTGCGGCTTTATAATTGTGGTTGAAATTACCTCTGACTCTGCTTCTACATACGGCTCAATAACCGATATTTCAACATCAGGGTATTTTGTTTTGACCACTTGAATAAAAGCATCCAGTGATAAATTTCCTGGCAATTCCTTGTCTATGAATACTTCTTTAATATTGTTCTTGCCGATATGGTACAGGAGTTCCCCCTGTGAATGGCATACAGGGAATCCTGTTGCCAGGGAAGTATTTTGTGGATTAATTGCTGTCAGCATCTAAATCTTCGATTGCGCTAAGTTTTTGAGTTAATTCTTGCCATTCGGTTTTCTGGTCTAATAAGCTTTCTGTAATTCTTATTTCCTCTGCCTGGGCTTCCGCTAACTTAATGGACAATTCTTGTATTGTGGCCGTTAGTTCGCTTTGCATTTTTTTCATCTTTTTTACTGATGCCAGGCGGGATTGCATTTGTGACAAAATCACTTCCGCACATTCAATCAGATTTTCAGTTTTTGGCACCATGAATTCTTCATGCACTTCCGGCGTATTGTTCCGGATCTTTTTAGCAACATCATCGGTTTCCAGCGGATCAGTCCATGATTCTCTAGGTCCAAATGTAATGTTCGTCATTAATTATCGTCCCCCCAATTTTTATTTAAAAAAGCCTCCCGCTTTAGCGAGAGGCTTTCCTGTTTTCTTACTGTATCTTAAATATCGTAATAGTCGATCGAGTTACCCCTCCATCTGGGGTTCTTTTTGCTTCTAAAATTAATGTGTTCGCCCCATAAGATAGTAAAGGAGATACTAACTCAGGTGAAGATTGCCAATTTTTAAACACTCCCTCTTTGCCGATTCGATATTCACTTGCATTAGTTGCATTCACTG
>JAAYKT010000516.1 GCA_012522255.1 Clostridiales bacterium | reverse complement strand
GGTTTCTGCTTTAACTGTACTCAAAAATAAACTTTCCCCGCTATAATCAAAAAGAGGTAAAACCGTATCATTTTCTTTTTTGTTTGTAACCATAAACACTGCATCATTTTTAATAAGTTCATTAGAAATCTCCTGAAAAGACAAACAGTTTTCACAAATAAAACTATCTTCCACCGGCAAAAGATTTGAAGAAATCCCACATATGTTGCATTCCCTATCAAAGTTTTCTTCGCTATTATTGTTTAACCGTCTTATTTCATCAGCAGAATACCTGCGTAATTTTTTTTCTGAAATCTGCGCAGAAAGATTTCTAAAAATATTGGAGTAGTCTTCCGGATTTGCCGTTTTGTTCATCAATTCATTAGCTGCACATTCAACTAAGCCATATGCAATATATAGTCAGTCCTTAAATAATTCCATAAGTTTATAGTTTGCGCTGTCAATAGCAGTTTGAATGTTCTTTTTCACGGTGTTGATATTTGGTAAAAGTAAATATGCATGTCCGCCGCCTGTGTAAATTATATTTGTTCTATACAAATGATTAAAAGATAGTATTTCATCTATCAGGTTTTCCAGAAGTATTTCAAGATAAAAAGATCTGGATCTCAGGGATTTTAATGCCCTTTTTGAGGAAATATTATATATAAATTGTTGAATCCCTGATATATCACATGAAAATATTTGAAATGCTTTTTCATTATAAAAAGAAGCACTATTTAAAAAGAGCTCTGTTTTATGATCTTTTCTTTTGTTTTCATTTAGGTATAGCAGTATATTTACGGCAAATGCCGCCGTCAGTTTACTATGATCGAACAATGATATATCGGATACTTCTTTTAAATATGTCGATGAAGGTATATAAGAAAGGTATGCTTCACATATCTCAATAAGTGAATTTATGTACTCACTGCTAAAATCAATTCCCCTAAGCCCTTCCCTTAAACTAAATATCAATCTATTATAATCATCTCCTGCCGCATAATTGTCAATCTTATCTGGATACATTATTTTATTCCCTATGGAAGATACATTATAGGCATCTTTTCTGTTTGAGTTATTTAGAAGATTATAGACGGATTCCAATGTCCTGTTCCTATCAAATCCAGAAATTTCACCACCTTCGATTTTTCTTCGGTCTGCACCGGATGAAATATTATCAGCTAAATAAATGATATAAGCCAGGCTACTGTCATCAATTTTGCTTAACGACAGGTCTTGATAGTGATGGTATCTGACTGCCTCTAAAATAGCTTCTTCTTTGATAAATTCCTTTAGAAAATCATAACCCGAAATACTGTGTGCCCTCCCATCAACACTTATTCCCCTATGAAGAACTTTACCAATATCATGCAAAAGGCCTGCTATAGTCGTTTGTCTGATTAAATCGTTCACTATATCACCTCACTTTTTCTGGTTTTATGGGTTAATTATCATCGTAGCAACTTCCACCTTTCATCATATTATTCTATATAATTACAATTAATCCTTCTTATAGCACCCGCATTATCTCTATATATGCCTACTTGAATAACCCTATCACACAGAATTACGGTTGTCCCTATATGAACAAAAAGTACCCACCGGATGATCCGGTAAGCACTTATGTTGCCACTTTTTTATATGATTGACTGCATCTGTTATATCTCTAAAACACTTCCCGTTGACAGGTATTCAATCCTATCTCCCATTAGTTCTTTTAGCCTGTTATATGCTTCCAGTCCGGTACAATGGCCGGTGTAATACAAGGATTTTGTTTTCAAAAGGTATTTGGCTATTTCTGAAATCAGATCTTCATTTTCACTCTTTTTTGTATTTGGATTGTATAGATGAAAACCACCGATAACGTAATTAGGCTCGAATCCTTTAATTTCTTTAAATTTATTTACAATATTCACAATCCCGTTATGGGCACAGCCTGCCAAAAGTAGTGTTTTACCTTCCTCCGTCAATATTAGATTCTGCTCATGCTCAAATATATCTTCTTTTCTAATACCATTTGCCTCCATAAATATTGAACTGTTGGCTTGCGAAAACAATTCCCTGCCGGTCACGCCGGCAAATTGTTCTATTCCTTCATCAATTTCCAAATAATCTTTAGTTAGGACAATTTGTTCTTCCTGTTTTAAATCTTTATTAATCCCTATATACTTAAATTCATTGTTAACGCCCATCGAATAATAATTTTCAAATGCCTTTTCATGTATATAGATTTTAGCCTTGTCATTATTTTCAAGGAAAGCATCC
>JAAYKT010000062.1 GCA_012522255.1 Clostridiales bacterium | reverse complement strand
TAGTAAGCGATGATATAGGTTTCGTTATGTATAACCTTATAGATAATTTCCAGTTGTATTATGGGTAGTTTTGCTTCTGGAAATTAGGTAAATAAACTACTCAAAACATATTATACGAGGAGATATATCATGCTATGTAATTATTGTGAATGGCATTGTGATTTGTCAAAAGGCGATGGTGTTTGCAGAATGTATGAAGAAAAAGACAATAAAATAGTTGAAAAGTATCCAAATCAATGGACCAGATGCCACGGAATCTATGTTGAGAGGATACCTATATTTCATGCATGGCCTAACCAAAGGTTTTTGCAAATAGGCTCGTTTAACTGCAATGCCGGCTGTTCTTACTGCATTAATGCAAGCTTGACAATCAAACCACAGAGCCCCATTACTTTTAAAATGACCCCTACGGAGGTTGTTGAGCAGGCTTTGAGAAGCAATTTTAAAGGCATACATTTCGGCATTAATGAGGTTACAGTTAATCTGCCTTCTGCCATAGCCGTGGCAAAAAAAGCAAAAAAACACGGGCTTATTGTGGGATGCTCCACCAATGCTTTTTTTACTGAAGAAACCGCAACACTATTTGCTGATAATTTTGACTTTTTTAATATAAGCCTGAAGTCTATTTCGGATAAGTTTTATAAGGAAAACTTGGGGCTTCCAAGCGTGTCACCGGTTTTAAGAAACATCGAATACCTCTCCCCTATTTCCCATGTTGAAATAACTACGCCTATTGTTTCAAACGGAAATGAAAACGAAATTCCAGCCATTGCGGATTTTCTGTATAAAATAGGCCCCGAGATAGCATGGCATGTTTTTAGGGTGCTGCCAAAGCACCTTTTGGCTGATGATGCTCCCCCTGATGTTGAATACCTGGCCTCCTTGGTAAAAAACGTAAAAGACAAACTTCCCTATACCTACTTTGGTAATTTTATCGGATCCAATTGGGTTGATACAATCTGTCCTGTTTGTGATAATATTACCATAGAACGTGTATGTGATTGTGCTTGCGGTGCAAAGTTTTTAAATGATGATTCTCAAATGGGGGTTTGCAGAAAATGTGGGCATAAGCTCCCTATTACATATGATCGGAGGAATGTATAATGTTAGGAATGATAGATGCGAGCGGCTGGCAAAATGTGTTGGAATTATCAACAGGACGTAAGATCACGACAGCAAAAGATAAATACAGTCAGATAAGTAAGCTTTTAAAGGATTTCCCCTACCCCGGTGACGGAAACGATGATTCGATAGGATGGGTGATAAATGCGGCACAGAGAATTGTAAACCTTCACGATCCCCATTGGATGCATTTATCTTATACTCAACCCCTCTATACCGAGGTTTACATCCCCGAAAACCTTGCACAAAGCAAACAAAGGCAAAATCGAATAATAAATGATATCCTTTCCTTTTCAGATAAAAACGGTTATGAACCTATTATCGTTATGACTTTTGGATTTGTTCCCCTTATAAAAGAGATAACCCAACCGGTTACAAAAGGGTTGCTTGAATCCTGGATATGGGGTGCCTCAGTAGCAGGAATATCAGGGGCTTCCAAAGAAGATAAACATGTTTTGGAATCCCACCCTTACATAGCGCAAGTAATTGATAAAAATGATGTGCTCTCCTTCCATGACCACTTGCATCCAAACTTTAAGGAATACTTACCGGATTATATTGTAATAGCAAAGGAAGGCTATGCATTCAGAGGGATTAACAGTCATGAGGGCAAAACTTATGCGACGGACATCTATGCAAAATCATTACCCGTATACACCACCATGGAAAAGCCGCAACACATAAGAGATATCAAAGGCATAATGGAAAAGGCGTTGGATAACGGCAAAAGGGTTCTTCTTGCCATAGTCGAAGGATACAGGGACGGCATTCTGCCGGTAGGTTTTTCTTTGTGCAACAACATGGATGAATGGTACGCTTATAGGGGTATGGATTTATATTTAGCTCTTCACACAGGCAATGCTTTTTATGAAACGGAATTTCCCCCTGTTTATGACCGAAGTAAACCGAAAACCGCAAAGACAGGTTATCCTCTATCCGGCTTTTTTAACAGCCTGACAGAAGACTCCATCGGAGTAAAAAAGGGCATAAGAACCGGTGCGGTAAGCAGCCGCAGCATGATTACCCATATGATAGCCAATACAGATATAACATTGGAATGCTATAGCCGGGAACGTTCAGATATGGGGCTTTTAGCTGCCTTTAAACCGGAAAAACTAAAATTTTTGTAGGTTATATATATGGTTACTGTCCTCACTATAGCTTATTTGTTATAAGTATTTTGTATTTGGCATGATTGCATTGTAAAAAGTATAAATGGTCAAATATCCTTGCATTGACACTTATTTAACATTATAATAAAAGATGTAAAACACACAATTTAATAAGCAATTTACTCCGATTTTATTTATCTAAACAAGGGACTTGCATGATTAATAAAACGATAGGGTTTTGCAGGAAACTGCTTTACCTTCCAAGGCGAAAAGGAGTAGCAAATATCAAACTTCTTTTTGCGAAAAGAAGTTTTTTGTTATTAATATACACTATTTCTTTAAACATTAAAACAAAGCACTTCTTAACAGTATATTTTGTGAGGTGATAAGGAATACTTTAAAAATGTCATTTTTATTTTACTGCAATATGTATAAGGACAAGAGCAAAAGACACGAAGCAAGCAACAAGATGCAAGAAGCAAGATGCAAGAAGCAAGATGCAAGATGCAAGAAGCAAGAGACAAGAGACAAGAGACAAGAAGCAAGAAGCAATTTATAGATAGGAGGAAATATTTTGAACTACATAACCAAAAAGATTTATTTCAAAAAAGGTTTGGCACTCTTCATGGCACTGGCGTTAATATTCTCATCCATGGGTATCGTCTATGCGGATTCATGGAATCCAAAGACAGAACAACCTGTTGTAGTCATAACCGGTACCGGTGTGGGATTGACAAATGAAAAATCCTATACACAAAGCGAATTAAACGCAATGCCACAGGCAACCAATTTGTACTCAACAATTAACACCACTCCAACCAAAAGCATTTACCTTGGAAAAGGTGTTAAGGTCAAAGATTTGTTTGCAAAATCCGGATTTGGGGCGGACAAGTATAACAATTTTAAAATCGGCTTTATAGCCAAAGACGGTTATACTGTCACTTTTGATCCGGGTCACAAAGGTGATTCCACCACTTCAAAAAAACTTATAACCCCTTCATTTGGTGCTGAAAGATACTATTTCCCCAAAATAGCGACTGGTGATTCATCGGGCAAAGCCGTCGTAGATACAATACTTTCATTTGAAGAAGCAGGAGAAAGAGGCAATCCCGGTGTTATACCCACGGCAAGCTCCTTGGAAAAGCTGCCTGACAGTGTTGCACCACATTTGATGGTAGGGCAACAACATGTGGAAGAAATGAGTAACCCTTTATTTAACAAGACCATTCAGAAAATTCTTGTAGGTGAAGAGTTGGCTCCTGCCATAAGTATTGGAGGCAAGGATTACACGAGGGCAGAAATTCTTCTTATGCCAAGGACTACGGGCAATTGGTCTTACAATACTAAAGGCGGTCTAAAAACAGATTATTGTGTAGGGGTGCCCTTGGTTGAGATTTTAAAGGGATATAAAGACAACGATAAAGTCGAATTCATATCCGCAGACGGTTATCCCAATGAACCCCTAACAATTAAGGATATAAAAAATTCAACAAGTCAATACATATTGGTTTATGAAATTGGTGAAAATGCATCCGACGTTAAAGCCGTTTATGATACTGCAAAAAACGATCCTTCCATAGAAGGTTATTTCAGAATATATAATCAGGAAGGTTCTTTGCTAAAACTGATAAATGAGATAAAAGTTATTCCCGCAGGTGGTACAGATTACACTGTAAGCCCTTTTAAACATATAACAAACGGAGGTTTATCCGGCAAGGAACCCTATAACGTTGATGCTATAACAGGTGCAACATTAACCTTTGAAGGTCCCGGCCTGGAAGCAAGCATACCTCTTTCGGTAAGAGAAGCGGAAAACCAAAATGCAGGAGCACACCGCGGAGACTACACCGATGTTAGAGATGGCAAAGCAACTACTTTTAAATATGAAGGTATCCGATTGGATTATCTGTTAAGAAACATGACCTCCGGTGAAACAGGCATTAAGTTAACCAACTCTGCTTATAAAGTGCTGATTAAAAACAGAGTAAGGCAAACTGTAGCGGAATTTACTCTTGATGAGATAAAACAAGCCGAAGCATCCAAAAAACCCATAATAGTTGCCTATGGTACCGGCTCCGCAGACGGCTCCAAAGCCATGCCTTTTGTCTATGACGGAGAACCGGGCAAGGATCCTGCTTTAGACAATGATGATGGATGCATAAAGTTAGTATATGACAAATCTGTTTTCGCAAAAGATCCGAATCCCGGTTATATCAAGTTTGGCAATATGGCCTATATCTATGTGGCTGAAAAAGTCACTCCCGGATATAAGCATGATAAAGCCCCATATGTTTCTCCCGAAAACTCGGAATATGTAATCACTATAACAGGAGACAAGTTAGGCAGAGAAGTTAATTATACTGTAAAAGAAATAGAAGATATGGTGAAATATGAAAATGGCTTACCCGCAGCCGGCGGTATGGGCTATAGAGCCGAGTATAACCTATCCAATTCAAACTATTGGTATGTAAATGAATATGAAGGCGTTAAACTATGGGACTTACTAAAAAAAGCGGGCATACCCGAATCAATGTCCAAAGGTACCGATTCTCAAACTTTAGTCGAATTTACGGCAACCGATGGATACAAAGATTTTGACAAGTTTACCTTGGCGCAGATATCCAATCCAAACCTCTTTAAATATTATGAAAAAAATCCATTAGACTTAAATGATGGCAAATATATTTCAAAAGATGCGGATGACTTACGTGCGACCGGATTCCCAGTGTTAGTTGCATATGGGGTTAACGGCTATCCTTACGTAATCAAAAACACCCTCGACGGATACAAAAGCGGTCTCGGCAATGACGGAGGCCCGGTGCGCATCATTTATGGAAAAACCGAATACTATCATGCCAACGGTTCCAAACAGGCAAAACTATTAGATAAAATAATAGTCGGCAAAGAAATCAATTATAGCACTCATAGCCAAAACCCAAACAAGACATACAACGCACTTGCCGCAAATAAGATAAGTGTTACTGTTATCGGTATGGATGGAAGCACTCTTAAAAAACAGGATTATACAATAAAAGATATAGAAAACATGATCTATGGCAGCGATGTGAAGAATACTGAAAAAGTAAAAGCAAAAGTCAAATCCATATTTGCAGTTAAAAAAGGTGACAATGTTTATGAAGATTTATATGAAGGTGTAAACTTAGAATACTTCCTAAAAGAAAAAGTAGCCATACCCGGAAGCAAAGGAACAGTTATTTTTGCAAATGGGGATTCAGAACTAAAGGTTAGCCTGGATGTTATATCCGCTGCAAAGGATAAATCAATGCTTGCCTTTGCTAAGAACGGTTCCCCCATGGTTGCAGATAAAAATGCGGAAGGCTATGTAAATAACTATACGGATGGCAGCGGCGATAAGATAAATGTGAAAAACGATGGCGGCCCTCTTATGGCTTTAATGCCTAATGCAAAAACACTAAATGGTGTTACTTCTATTACAATCAACTTACACCCGGATAAATACGCACATATAGATGCACCTTATAAAGATCTGGCCGGCAAAACCATTGTATTTGAAGGCCCCGGAACAAGATTAGCCGCCCCCAAAACTTTCAAAGTTTCTGATATTGAAGGCAAACAAAACTTGGTAATAACGGCAGATTATAATATAAAGAAAGCTACATCAGAAAGCAAAATACGTTATAGGGGTATTGACCTATACAGCTTCCTAAGATCAGAAGACATCGGACTGCAATCAAATGCAAGTGAAATAATAGTTACAGCATCCGACGGAAAGACACACACTTTCCCACTGGCGGATGTTATGAACACAGATCTAAAAATGATCTTGGCCTATGGTTCAAGCAGCGTGGATAATAACAATCCCGATGATGGAAAACCATTGGTGGAAAGCAAAGACTCCAAAGGTTATGATGCGGTCTACGGGAACTCGGGTGGCCCCTTATACTTAATATTGGGACAAAAATCAGCAGATGATATGAATTCGCAAAGCACTGTTAAAGACGTTGTTAAAATAACTGTAAATGCCTCTGCCGTATCAAGCTGGAAGCATGATATGAGTCCCACATACAGCCAGTATCTTGATACAACTTTCTTGGAGTTAGAAGGAACAGCCCTTGCAAAATCGGTAAAATTCAGTTTGCGTGAACTTGAGGCAATGGACGATGTCATCCACAGAGACAGCTATTTCTATATAGGCGAACATCAGCATGAAGGCCTGAATGTATGGAAACTGATATCGGAAAAGGCAGGACTCAAAATAGGCGTCGAACTCACCTCTGTTAAAGTAGTGGCTTCCGACGGTTTTTCACGAGATTTGCTCTCCGTATTCGGCAAAGATGCATTGGAGAAAGGTATTGCCGATGGTTTGGACAGAAAGATTATTCTTCTTTCCTACGCAGGTGACGGTGTTCCTTTGGTTACAGATACAAACAGTGACGGATACACAAGCGGCAACGATGGCGGACCCTTAAGGCTTATCACTCATCAAAACCAAGGTGCATGCTTAAAGAATGTTGTAAAATTTGTAGTGGAAGGGACAGGCGGAACCATTCCCGTGGACACGAAAACACCTTTTGGCGATGTAGTAGGCCATTGGGCTGAAGAACATATACTATACCTTTATGATAAAGGTGTAACAAATGGAACGGGTCCAAATACCTACAGCCCAAATAACACACTGACAAGAGCTGAATTCGTAAAATTCATTATAAGCACCAAAAAGGATATTGATGTTAAAGGTGCTAAGGATATATTCAAAGATGTGGCAAAGGGAGAATGGTATACGGAATATGTTAATTGGGCAGGAGAAAATGGCGTTGATGCAGGCAGCGCAGATGGCAGTTTCCGCCCCGGTGATGTGATAACGAGAGAAGAAATGGCAACAATGCTGCTAAGCTTTGCAGATGCGGCAAAAATCAAATTGCCAAGAGTCAGCGAATCAATGGAATTCGTTGATGCGACAAAAATTAGCCCATGGGCTGAAAAAGCCATAGGTATAGTACAAAGAGCTGGAATAATCGAAGGCAAACCCGGCGACATATTTGACCCCAAAGGAAGTGCCGACAGGGCAAGCGCAGCAAAGATAATAAAATTGTTGATGGATATTATTGATGCAATGTAAGGGTTGGGGCTTCTGCCCCTCCCGTATTGTCATTCTGAACGCAGTGAAGAATCTTTATATCTGCCTCTAACATTAGGGTCAAGATCCTTCGCTATCGCTCAGGATGACAGAAATAGATGTAAGGCAATGGTTACCAAATTCAGAATGACAGAAATGTGATAAATATTGGATGGTGAAGTATGAACAGAACTAAAAAAACACTAATTGCATTTTTAGGCCTCATATTGGCATTATGCATGCTTACAGCATGTCAGCCAAAGGCAAATACAAATGAACCCGATACAAATGTTACAGAGACGGAAAAACAAGAAGAACCGACGCCAAGCGAATCCCAAAAACCAAAAGAAGAAGAGGCTGCAGAAGTCCCTAAAGACAAAGAAGAAGGAAAAGCTCCGGATGCTCCTGTAACAGCTCCGGCAGAACCTAAAGTTGACGAAACAAAACCCCCGGAGGCTCCAATAAAGGACGATTCTTCATCCATGAAAATAGAAGGTTCCGGTGTGGAAAAAGAAATAACCTTATCACTTGATGAACTAAAAGCTATGAAGGATGCGTATTTTGAAGATGACTTTTACTCTTTGAACAGCTATGGCACCAGAGAACATTTTCATTTTAAAGGTGTAAAAGTAAAGGCCATATTAGATCAAGCAGGCCTGAAAAGTACCGCCGCAAAAATAAAATTTGTTGCATCTGACGGGTATGCACAGGAACTATCGGTGGAATTAGCTTTAAAAGAAGACTATATAGATCAGGATAATCTAGGAAAAAAATTCCCCGTTATCATAGCATGGCATGAAAATGGAAAAGATTTTGACCCGAAAAAAGGGGCACCCTTCCGCCTTGTGGTGGGGCAAAAAGAAGTTGATGACATGAATAAACCCCAGTGGGTCAGTAATATAGCAAAAATAATTGTTGAGTAGAGGTATCAAAATGAAACGTAACAAAATTTATATAGCAATATTTCTGATAATTGCTATCGGTGTTTCCGGTGCCTTATGGTATAAGAATGACATTAGAATAGAAAAAGCGATGATTAAAGAAATAATACATAATGCAGGCACTATAAAATTAATGAAAGATGCCAGTAATGATACAGTAATAAAAGACAATTTTCCTGCTATTGAAAAGGTTTATAGCGTAGGAAACAGTCATATGGCCTTTATTGTTTCCGGTACCGGATATGAAGGCATTATAAAAATGCTTGTCGTAGTAAGCAATGAAATGGAAAAAATCGCTGCAGTCCGTATTCTTGAACAAGGTGATACTCCTCTATATGCTGACGGAATCAAAGAGTTTTGGTTCACTGACAGATTCAATAGTATAGGTCTCACAGAATATCTAAATAGAGTTGTATTAGATCCGAAAAAACCTTCTGATATTGTGCAGGTTACCGGCGCAAGTATAACCAGCCAAGCGGCTTTAAATAATGTCAACTCTGCTATAGGAGCATGGAATTACCTTTTTAAGAATGAAACCATGGATCCAGTTGATAATTTTATATCTCAGGAAATGTGGCAAAAAGACGAAAACAGTTTCCAGATTGTCTGGCCTGAGAACAAGTCCATGAGAATAACCGTGGATGACCTTGAAGAATACACAAATGTAAACACAGAAACTATTTTGGCAAAGACAAACGGTGTACGTGAGAACATAACTGCAACGGGTGTGCTTTTAAAGGATATATTAAAGAAAAACAATATTGATGTTAATGCTTATGAAGCCTTAGGCATAACAGGCAGAGACAACTACTACTCCATGATAAGCAAAGATATAATAGAAAACAGGGATATTATACTGTCCAATTTTGTTAACGGTGAAGAAATTCCCAGAGAAGAAAAACCCGTAAGAGTGGTTATCCCGGATGAAATGGGGCCCTATTGGGTAAAAAATGTAACAAAGATTGAACTATATACCCATATTTCGCCTAAGGACATCCAAAATGTGTATATCTTTAAGCCCTTTGTCAAAGGTATTGAACCATACTACTACGAATACTATGGTAGTCAGGATGAATCCTATCTGGTGGGAGCCATGCTGAGCAAGTTTGGTGAAATAGATCATAACGGATTTTTTACAATGGTAGCTTCAGACGGCCTAATAAAAAATGAAACCATAAGCATGGTGAGAGACAGATATTATATAAAAACAGCCGGACATAATGCTCCCATGAATATAAGCCCCGGATTCAAGTTAGGTTATAATGTTAAAGAAATGACCTCTTTTTCAACTACTACAGATGCGGCAATATTCCCTGAGATTATGATGTTAGTTATTGAAAACGAAGATTTACCGGAAGGAACAGGGGTTAATCTCAAGGAAACTTTAGAGGAAGCACTGATGGAATTAGAGGATACGAATGAACTGACCATTTGGGATACAAATGGTTTTGGCAATGTAATTAAAACAAGCCAGCTGGACAATTCATATCTGATTCCAAATGAAAATGGTGCTGATATCCTTACAGGTGATACACTAATAAAAGATGTATTAAAAATAAGCAAAAAACAAGATTAGGAAGAATCATTTATGGATAATGGAGATAAAAGGTTAAGACAGTATGTACAAATGATTTTTGCCTTTGCCTTTTTAATGATTATAATCACATATAATCTATATATTAAAGAGATATTGAGTTTTAAGGTCATCAGTATCGCTGACCTTAATCCATATGGTGCCTGGAGCACGCTGAAGGATTGGGTAACAGACTGCAGTTTTGAATTTGACGGTATGACTAAAAGTATAGCCCTGACCATTGCTATACTGGCTATGTCAGTGCTTGGGGGCAGATTTCTTTGTGGATGGCTCTGTCCCTTAGGCGCCTTGCAGGACTTTAGCCGATATGTTTTCAAAACTTTAATCGGTGGAAAGCTTATACATAGCGAGCATTTGACATCATTGGATTACACCGATAACTCTGAAAATAAAATGAGGTGGATTGGGCTAATCCCTACATCCTTTTTCATCCTTATAATCCTTTTATTTATATCCATTGCCGGATATGGTGCAACAATAGCTGAACTATCTCCATGGAGGGCGCTGCTTAACCTGCCGAGACTTTTTTCCTCATGGATTGAAATAAAAACAGGCTTCATTGTTCTACTGGCAGTTATTATTACATCAACTTTAATTCCGAGGTTTTTTTGCAGGTACATATGTCCTATAGGTGCTATCCAGACACTTTTTTCTTCTTTTAGTTTTCTGACAATAAAAAAAGACAAGAATTGTACCTCGTGCAATATATGTCTTAAGGATTGCCCCATGAATATAAAACTTTCAAAAAAAGAAGACAATATATCACCTGAATGTATAAGATGCATGAATTGTGTTGGTGGCTGTGTTATTTCAAATGATAGAAGTCTTACCTTAAAAGCCGGAACAAAACAAATAAAAACCAAAACCTATACAGCTTTTATGCTATCCGAGTTTTTCATTATCTGGTTAGGACTGCCAAAACTATGGACAAACAGTTCCATGGTCAGTAACATATCTGTGGCTAATCTGAAAAACGGAGTCTATCGCGGAGAAGCCAAAGGTTTTGCGGCAAGGATAATCACGGAAGTAAAAATAGAAAATGGGATTAAAGAAATAAAAATTATAGACCACCATGAAAGTAAAGGCTGGTATGATGAAGTCTTCTTAAAGCTTCCCAAAGAAATCATAAAAAAGCAAAAATTAGAGGTGGATGCTATAAGCGGTGCAACTAAAACAAGCAAGGGGCTAATACGAAGCATAGAAAATGCACTCAAAAAAGCCATAAACTAAAATGCAAGAGTTTTTCTTTAATTATTATAAACCTTTGGATCATGATTTACCCCATCCCTAATCATATCCAAGACAAAACAGCAAGCGATTTTTATGCTTGCTGTTTTAATTTTTTGTACATATCATATATTAGACCCACCATCTTTACTATTCATTCGGCATACTCATTCATTCTTCATAACCTTTTTGAAAGCGTCAACAACTTCAGGTTCATATTTTTGTCCCGCTTGACTTATAATCTCGGCAATTGCTTTGTCCTCACCCATTGTAACTCTCAGCCAGTCATAATCCTCCGCTAAGGCTAAAATTCTTGACAACTTCGGTATCTCCTCCCCCTTTAACCCCTTGGGATAGCCCGATCCGTTCCATCTTTCGTGATGAGTAAGCACATATTGAGCCAAGTCTATAGTATCATCAAATGTATTTAAAATCCTATATCCAATAATTGGATGTTGCATCATTTCTCTTTTTTCTGTTTCATCTAATGAATCTATATTATTAATGATTTTTGAATCCAAAACGACCTTGCCGATATCGTGAAAATATCCGGCATCCTTGAGAGTTTTTATTTCTTCATCGTTTAAATCCATTGCCGTTCCAATTTTTACACTCATTTCACTGACTTTCTCCGAATGCTCTTTTTCCTTATCCCCTTTGTTATGAAGAGTTTCTAATATTGTTTCAATTTGATTCAGTGCAACATTTTTTCGATTGAGAGTTTTATCTGTATACATTCTGTCTTCCGATTCCTTTAATATAAGCATAATATCTTCTTCGGATGTTTTTGTAGCACTGCCTAACGCGATACTACATTTTACCGTGGTGGTTTTTCCTTTTGCGCATTCAGCTTTTATTCTGCTTATTATCTTTTCTGCTTCTTCCTTTTTGGTGCTCGGTAAAAGCATTGCGAATTCATCACCACCCACACGTGCAATAATATCATCCCCACGGCAAACCTTTTTGAATACTGCAGCGGCCTTCTTTAATAACATATCCCCCATCTCATGGCCAAAAGTATCATTAGTTAGTTTTAAACCGTTTACATCGGCAGAGATTATTGAAAATGGTAAATTTCTCGGCAGGTCCAACCTTTTAAGCTCAGCCTCAAAAAACATTCTATTATATAACCCTGTTAATGAGTCTTGATAGCTCAGGATTTCCAATTCCAAGGTTCTTTCTTTTACCATAAATTCCAGGTCATCAATGAAATGAGATATTGTATCCGCCATTACATTAAAAGCCCTTGATACTTTTCCTATCTCATCTGTTCTTTTTATAATAACCCTCTTTTTAAGATCTCCCGCTGCAAATCTTTCTGTTGTATCAATCAGCTGGTCAATGGGCTTAAACAAGGCATTGATAAGTTTTAAATAAATAGATATAAAAAACAAAAGTGCAACTGATATCAATAAAACAGTTAGCCTCATATTCCACATAATGTCTGCTTTTAGCAAGTTTTCGGGTATAGAAATGTATATTAACCAATTCAACCCTTCTTTATTGTATTCTTCTATATTGATTCTTTGTTTATCAATTTTGTTTCTTACTGTAAAAGTAGATTCACCCGTAGTTTTATAGTGTTCAAAAGCTTTATTTATTGTCTTCTCTTCCAGTTCTTTAATAGTAAGTCTTTTAAACACTCCGTCTTCTAAGATTTTGAAATTATCTTCATCCAAGGTATTGGCAATAAGTTCCCCTGTCTGTTTTTCTATTATCAATGCAGTTGTATTTTGGGCTTCTACAATAGCCTTTAGGTAATCATTCATTCCTGCCAAAATTATATGACTCCCTAAAACCCCCTGAAGCTCTCCCTTAATATTATAAATTGGATAGGAAGCAGAAATAGTTAAATCCTCCATAATGAAATGTTTATAGATCGGAGAAAAAGCCGGTTTTTCCTTTTCTTTTGCAACCCTATACCAATCCCTTGTCCTCGGATCAAATTCACCTGCTTTAACAACAAGTAAACCGGCATTCATTTCCTTGGTAACTGAATAGTACCAGGAATGCCCTTCGGTAAATTCATCATTTCTCATAATTTCTATCTCGCCGTTTTCATTCTTTCTTGCACCATAATATTCCCCCGTTTCAGTACCATAACTGAAACTGTATATGGGTTCTTCCTTATTACCCGTCAAAACCCCCACAAAAAACCTATCTCTTTGGGTTTCATCATTTATATTGATAACACCTTTTCCCAATAGATTATAATTCGACTTGTTAATGTTGAGAGGTAAATCCACTATTGCAT
>JAAYKT010000515.1 GCA_012522255.1 Clostridiales bacterium | reverse complement strand
TTATAAATGTTTCCACATATAATCCTTATATTTTCAATCAATGCTATCCTAATCATTAAAGACAATGACCAAATCTCCGAAATGGATAGGATTTGATTGTTTTGATACATCTTTGCAAAGTCTATCAAAGTTTCCTCTTCTACCCTTCCATCAGTGTGGGAAACAAGTTCTAATGCAATGGCATAAGCCCTTGGATAACCCTTTAAATAACTATTCACAAGATTTGGCAGTTTAACAAATCTATCGGTTTTCAAACTTTGTCTTACATCTTTTACTTGTTCTTCTATCTTATAAAAATTGTCTAATAGCCATTCAGATGCAGGCGATAGGTCCCCACCGACATTTGCTAAGGCATTTAAATATTTGTATATTTCAAAAATATCATCGAAGTTTTTATCCATTCTTTTTATCAGCACTTTAGTAGATCTCTTTTTTTTCTCTATTCTATGATTTTGTGCCAATAGAACCCCATGACTTAACAGTTCTTCTTTTTTTAAAAGAACATCCTTTATATCATAGACGTTATCATTAAGGATTTTAGTTCTATTCGATATCAAGTCTGCCATTTCCTTAATTCACACCTCTTTAAATCTTACTCTTTTTTAAAACCTTGCTTTTTCAACAATTCGGATATCTTATCAATTAATTCTGCTGATAATTCTTTTGCCATTTCTTCACTAAACCCTTCAGTATATATATTAAATTGAGGCTTTTCATTATCAGGCAGAACAATCGCCCATCCTCTTCGGTCTATTATTCTTACTCCTTCGTGCATATCTTGCTCTTTTTTTATTTTGTCATTTGCCATCTGTCTTATAATGCTCCCTTTGTCTTCCCAATCACAAGGTATTTCATTTTTTGTGAAATGAAATATAGGTATCTCAGTCAATATTTTACTTAAATCAATGTTTTCTTTTACTAAATAATGCATTATTAAACCTAAAGCCCAAATAGCATCAAAATTCAATATATACTGTATTGGGAAAATTTGCGAATCATTGCTTAATTCGTATATTTTACTGATAATGCTTGAAATGTTAGAAGAAGTCCTTACTGTAACAGCCTCATGCTTATCTGCAATCTTATCAGCAACTGAAGGAAATGTATAAGGTATAACATACTCTTTTAAACCATAGCCTTTAATTGCAATTAATTCTGACAATAATAAATATTTTTCACTATCTATAACCTTTCCCTTTTCATCCACTAAGACAATATTTTCCCCGTTTTCGCTTATTATAATCCCCATATCCGCTTTTATATTTAGCAAATCCCGAGAAAAAGAATTTATATCAGTATTCCCCAAAATAGAACTGATATTGCATCCAAGATGTTTCAGATAAGCATTTGCAATTGTAGCGATGCCTTCTGAGTTTGATGTAAATAATAAATTGAAATTTTTTCTCCTTATTGCATCGATATCGGGAATAATACCGATACCGTGTTTAATGTATATTTCGTTAAAATTTTCAACTTCCGTTTGAAATTTTATATCTTCTATTTTGCACCGTTCAAAATCCCCACTATTAAAAAGGTTTTCTATATTTCTTTCAGTATTTCTGTCAATGTTAATCCCTTTACCATTAAAAAATTCTATAAACGTTTTAAAAGGTTTGCTTTTTTCAGTATATACGTGGATGCCCCCTGAAGCTTTGTGATAAACAATACCAAACCTTGTCATTGGCACGGTACTTTTATTCAATTTTATACAATGCCCACCAACAGATGAAACACCTGAAATAAAAGAATTCTTTACTATTTCAGATTGACTGCCATTATCACTGCTTACTATCATGGTTTTATGTGAACCCAAAGCTAAACCATAAGCAGATCCCAGACGAGAACAAAACTCAGGTGTTATTTCCATATTTATTATTCCGGAAACACCTTTCGTACCAAAAATATTTTTTGACACTCTTGTACCCCAAACAATATTTTGTGCTACAATTGTGTTTTCATAAACTTTCTTTTCAGGCCAAATTTTAATATCCGGCTTTATAATTGAGTTATCCTGTATAACAGTTTTTTCACCAATAACAGTATTTTCAAATATATTTACTCCATTTTTTACAGCAGAATTACTGCAAAGAACCGTACCGCTCAGATTTGAATCATCGCCTATTTGTGTACTTTTCCAGATTATACTTCTCTTTATTTTGCTTCTGTGACCTATCCTGCAATTATTTGATATTACTGAATAAGAATCAATATAAGCATCATCTTCAATTATTGCGCCATTTCCTATATACAAAGGTGGAATCAGTTTTGCACTTCTGCTTATAAGTACACCGCTGTTCATCCAGATCCCCTTATTTATTTCATCTCCACTCAGTTTAATTCTTACTTTGCCTTCCAATATATCAAAATGAGTCTTCCGATAAGATGCTAAATCACCTATATCACACCAATAGTCCTCCATGATATAACCATACATTGGTATCTCGTCCTTTAGTAACCTTGGAAATAAATCCTTACTAAAGTCGAATACCTGACCTACGGCATAATAATTCAATACTTCAGGTTCTAAAATATAGATTCCGGTGTTTACTGTATCACTAAAAACCTCACCCCAACCCGGTTTTTCCAAAAAACGTGAAATCCTGCCATCCGGCATTGTGATTACAACTCCATATTCAATGGGTATAGGCACCTTTTTTAACACAATAGTAGCCTTGGATTTCCTTTTTTTATGAAAATCCACAACCTTATCTAAATCTATATCGGTCATTGAATCTCCGCTAATCACAACAAAAGTACCATCCAAATAATCATCAGCATTTCTTACCGAACCACCTGTTCCCAAAGCAGTTTTTTCAATAAAATATCTTATATTAAGATCATAATCTTTACCTTCTCCAAAATGATCAATTATAACTTGTGGCAAATAAGATAACGTAATTCCGACTTCATAAAAACCATGATCTTTAAGCAAATCCAATGTGTATTCCATAACCGGCTTATCAAATAATGGGACCATTGGTTTAGGAATGCCGCAAGTTAAAGGCCGTAATCTGGTTCCTTTTCCTCCAGCCATTATTATAGCCTTAATAATTACCACTCCTATCTCTATTCATATTAGCTGATATATTGCAAGAATATTTTTATTAAAAAACCATGCTAATACTTAATTATTTTATGGAATTTAGGTATTTATATTCACGTGTATGGTTTTATACGTAGAACCGACATAAAAAAAGCCATCCAAAATCCATGAAGTTTCAATTCACACATTTGGAATGGCAAGTCCATATCATTATTTTAAATATTTTTAATCTATATAATGGTATTGTTCAATAATTTTCCTTATCTCATCTGTATCATTTGTTATATTAAGGGCAAGCATAAGCTTAATTCTGACTTTTTGACCGGGTAAATCCCCCCCCAAAATTACACCCATCTTCCGTAACTGCTTGCCTGCACCTTCGTAACCATATGTATCCAAAACCCTCCCTGTGGGGCATCTGCTAACCATAACAACAGGAATATTTCTGTCTAAAGCTGATTTAATCCCAGGAAGCATTGCCGGGGGAATATTACCTCTACCCAAAGCTTCTATAACAATCCCCTTAGCGCCTGTGTTAACAGAGTATTCCAAAAACTTTGAGTCCATGCCTGATGCACATTTAATCAAATCTACTGCAGGCTCTATATC
>JAAYKT010000061.1 GCA_012522255.1 Clostridiales bacterium | reverse complement strand
CTTTCTAAAATGGGGTTTTGTCACTTTGGGTTTGAGCCTTTCTCCTGCTGCTGCAGTAGATGTTTGAATCACCGTAGATTTGCAGCTCCAGCATGGAGATTTTAGCTATGGTGCCTGCCAGTATTTGCAGACCAGCTGATGTGAGATGTTTCCTGGCCTGGAGTCTGTCTGCCAATGCGATCAACTCCTGATACTGCCTGGTAAGCTCTGTAATGTTTTTGCTCATGATACCGCCTCCTTTCTTGATTTGAACGCCTCTCACCGTTCATGTCTTCGCTGTTAAAAATGGGCATAAAAAAAGGCCCCTCAGGCCCACTTCTTTGATATTCATATTATTCAGTTGTTTATAAGCCAGTGCTTTCCCTCAACTCACCCAGCTCATCTTCTTTGGCCTTACTTATCATCCTCAACTATCTTCACCTTCCCCTGTTTGATCTGGTCGATCATATACTCTAACAACAAATCTTTCAGCTCATCATCAATGACCTCACTTTGGGACAGCCTGACATCCAACACTTCCTCTTCCTTTGCCTCATTTCGGAAGATTTTATTAACCGTCCTGTTCACATGACCTTTGAAGGTGCCCTCATCTGGCTTGGATTTCCACCAGATAGTAACCAAACAACCTAAACCAAAAGCAAACAATTCCATTATAAAACCTCCTGTCGTTTAAGTACCGTCACACCACACTGCAGCAGCATCTATATAAACCCCTATTTAAGGGGGGTATACCCAATTAGAAAGATATGAACCCTAAACAATAAGTATAATTACCCTGGAAAAAATTATATATTTTCCGCTCTTCAAAGGCTTTTATAAGAGAGAAGAGAATTAATTATTATGAACTGTATAAGGGGGAGAAGCATGAATAAAAACATCTGGGTTATTCCTTTGGTTCTCTTAGTTCTATTATCTGCAACAGGAGCCTTTAGATGGGATAAAGAACCTGTTCAAAGCTATGGAAAATCTCTTAAAGTTCAAGCTTTAAAAGACAGATGGACTAATCAAATTTGGTTTAAATTAAATGGCTCAATACCAGAAGAAACAGATTCATCATGGGAAAACATACTCCGTGGTACTAACATCATGCCTGATTGTGCAGATTATCATATGGGTGATTTATTCCCTTATTTTACAAATACCCAGGTTGATAAAAAAGCTGACAAAATCAAGAATAGCTCTATTGGAAGAAACAAGCTAAATGAGCTTAATGATGCGAGAGTTAAGGCTCAAAACACCAAAGATTACAATAGCAAGGGACATACACAATATTTAATTCTGTATAAAAAGCTAGAATATGACCAAGGATTACTTAAGGAAACTCTTGATCTCAATAATTATTACGGCTTTAAAAGATATGCATTTGAACATGGGTTGCCCGTAAAAAATGATTACGCGGTTATTCGCCGACACATACCTTCAAGCATTGTTGATGCGTGTAATACATGGCGAAATGCCAACAATCAAATAATTCAGATAGATAATCAAATTACTAATATTCACCTCTGGTATAGAAGTGAAGCAATTAAAAAATTAACAAAACAAGCGGAAGCAGCTAAAACCATTACAAGTATTATATGGATCGCTTTATTGGCCTTATTATTTGTTATGACATTATTATTTTATAGAAAAGGAAGAACTTGAGAGTAGTAAAAACATCCTCAATTTTTAACCGTCGAAAGTATAAGGATTTCCCAATTGGATCTTACTCCTCGAATAAGCACTCACAGGAATATCTTCTTATGCATCTTCTATGGATCAGATCCCCATATTTAACATAGTATCTAACCATATCCAACGTAGAATGGCTTAATAGCTTTTGCAGAGGCGATGCTATCATCGGTAGGACCTCAGGATAAAGGCTATGAAGTTTGACTACTACCGTACTACTACCGCACTGATTTTAACTGATATTTGATTATTTCATGCTTTCCGTACCACCTATTTATGAAAACCGTACCATTGATTCACGCTAATGATACCGGCAGTTTTTAATTGGATACAGCCCAATAACAAAGCGGTATCCAATGAAGTATTATAATCTCTTGGTGTCTAAATAAATTAATGCATTTAACCTTTCACATAAAATTCTCCATATTCGATCAGTATCCTTTTTAAGATGAAAAAATGTACTGTTGTCAGTCTTTGCGATGTGTTTTATAAAGGCGGTTCAGTGGGTGTATAG
>JAAYKT010000514.1 GCA_012522255.1 Clostridiales bacterium | reverse complement strand
TCGATATCCTGACCTAATTCTCGCCTGACGGTAAAACTTATATTATGTTGTCTGAGCACTTCCTTGAATTTTTCAATCCTACTTTCATCCGGCTTTCTTAGTTTTTTATCTTCAACATAATTAATGGGAATTAGGTTGATATAGCAAAGCATACTTTTCACTAAATTACATAATTCTAGAGCTTCTAAAATCCCATCATTTATTCCATCAATCAATATATATTCAAAAGAAATTCTCCTGTTGGTTTTCTTTACATAATATTTGCATGCATTTATCAGTTCGTCAATACCATACTTTTTGTTTATAGGCATTAGTTTACTTCTTTTGTTATCGTTTGCGCTGTGCAATGAAACAGCAAGATTGCACTGTAATTCTTCATCTGCGAATTCATAGATCTTAGGCACCAGCCCTGAGGTGGATAATGTAATATGCCTCATTCCTATGTTAAAACTGTTTTTTAAATTCACAGTCCTTAAAAATTTCATGACTTCGTCATAATTATCAAAAGGTTCACCAATTCCCATCAATACGATATTTGAGACTTTTTTGCCGGTTTCTCTCGTCGCGGCCATTACTTCTTCTATCATCTCTCCCAAAGTAAGATTTCTTATAAGTCCCCCCTCGGTTGAAGCACAAAATCTGCAATTCATTCTGCAACCTACCTGTGTAGATATACATAAGGAAAAACCATATTTATACTCCATTAAAACACATTCAACTGCATTACCATCTTTTAAACCCAACAAAAATTTAATTGTACC
This sequence comes from Clostridiales bacterium, assembly GCA_012522255.1. GTDB lineage: Bacteria > Bacillota > Clostridia > Lutisporales > Lutisporaceae > JAAYKT01. Next base: position 7,807 of record JAAYKT010000514.1, on the reverse strand, counting down.
ATCTTTTGAAATACGTTTTTCCATTACACGTGTTTTATATATAAAAAAATTATTATCAAGTAAGGTTATCAAATTTGAAGGTATATTTTCCATTTGAATAAATCCATCAATATCTTTATATATCCAATCTAAAACTTGGGTAGCTCTGTACTTTGTAAAACCGTTTTTTTGAAACAGCTCTTCCATTTCTTCCTTGCATAAGTCTTTTATATTTTGTTTGTCCGCCATTTTTCCTCCGTTTTATCGTTTCCTAACCATTTTGGCAATAAAAAAGCCATCCGTTTTATGTGTATTAGGATATAACTCTAAAAAACCATCTTTTTTATTCGGTGCATACAGATTTTCAGGTAAAAACCTAAAAATGTTATCTAATTCAAAGTTATTACTTGATTTAATGAATTCTTTTACTACCAGAATATTCTCTTTTTTGTTTATTGTACATGTGCAATATACTAATACCCCAGATTTTTTAACATATAACGAAGCTTTCCTCAGTATTTCTAATTGAAGTTTTGGCAATTTATCCAAATCTTCCGGTCTTTTCCTCCATCTGATATCCGGTTTCCTTCTTACCAAGCCTAAACCGCTGCAAGGTGCATCAACCAATACCGTATCTGCTTTTTCTAAGTTATTTTCATCAATGTCCACAGCATCAAATAATTCTGTTTCTATGATCGTAATTCCAAGCCTTTTGCAGTTTTCTTGTATGAGTCTAAGCTTGTGTGAAAATATATCCCTTGAAATTATTCTGCCTTTATTGGACATTATTTCAGCCAAGTGCGTGGCTTTGCCACCGGGGGCACTGCAAACATCTATAATAAAGTCACCCGGCTTGGGGTCTATAACTTTACCTACTAACATGGAACTTTCATCTTGTACTTGAAAATAACCTTTTTTGAAAGATTCCATATTTTCTAAAGAAGAAACTCCTTTAATTGTAACGGCTTCGTCATTATATAATCCCTCAGCTGTTATAATGTCACATGATTTCAAAATGCTTAACAATTCATTCTTGGTGGTTTTCAATTTGTTAACCCTTATGGTCAAAGGCGGTACTTCGTTGTTTGCTTTTAACAGTTCAGTCGTAAAATCGATTCCCAAATCTTTCAACCATAACTTTACCAACCATAATGGATGTGAATACTCTACAGATAAATATTCATAAATATCACTTTTATCAGGTTTATCTATATCATTCTTCCCCCTGGAAATATTTCTTAAAACAGCATTTACAAACTTTGATGCACCTATATTTTCATATTTCTTAGCAAGTTCGACACATTCATTACAAACAGCGGAATCTGGTACCCTGTCCAAAAATATGATTTGATATACGCCGCAACGTAAAATGTTTTTTATGTTGCTTGATACCTTATCCCATCTTAATTCTATGAATTTTTTGATTATCCAATCTATTTTTATTAAATTGCGAAGGGTACCGTTTACTATTTCAGTAACCAAAGCCTTATCCTTATTTTTAAGATTTGTATTGTTCAGGCTTCTTCTTATTTCTATTGCCGGATAAGCACCCTCTTTTATTATGTTGTTCAGAATTAAGAATGTTACTTCTCTTGACCAGTTTTCACGCATTTGACCACTCCGTTTTGTCTTGTGTTTTGCTGTTATAATAGCCTTTTAACAATTTGAGACTGATAGTCAAGCCATCAGTCTCTTCTTCCCCTTATTAACAGTAATCTAAGCAATTGTGATATTGCCATAACAGTACCCGCGACATAGGTAAGGGCTGCGGCAGATAGTACCTTTTTAGCTCCTTCTTCTTCCCCGGGGGATAACAAGTTATAGCCTTGCAACGCAACAATAGCCCTACTGCTGGCATTGAACTCAACGGGCAGGGTGATTATCTGGAATATTACAGCAGCACTGAAAAGATAAATGCCCAGAGTAAAAATATGCATCGCATTTAAAATCAGGGCAATTATAATAAAAAACATGGCTGCTTGAGAGCCTATGGCTGCAATGGGCGCTATGGCATTTCTTACAACCAAAGGTGCGTAGCCTTCGCTATGTTGCAGTGCATGGCCGCATTCATGAGCAGCTACACCTGCCGAGGCAATGGACGTTCCTTCATAAACATCTCTCGAAAGTCGCAGAACCCTTTTTCTTGGGTCATAATGGTCTGTTAAGCTCCCCCTGATCTGTTCAATGGGAATATCATATAGACCGTTGGAATCCAAAATTTTTCTTGCCACTTCATAACCCCTGTATCCATATGTGCCCCTAATCCTCAAATATTTGTTAAATGTCGAACTGATTCTACCTTGTGCATACAAGGCAAATATCATAGCAGGTATCAAAATAATAAAAGTCGAATCATAAAACATATTTTTACCTCCTTAAGACAATGTTTTTCCTTTTAAAATCTTATTTCCTCTTAAAAAAGCCTCAATAGTCATTCTTTTCTTATTCTGAAATTGTATTTCTCTAATTCTCAAAAATCCTTTTTTGCACTTTATACTGAAAAATCCTTTTTCTACTTCATCAATTAACCCATAATCATTGTTTAATACTTCCTCATCTATTACATCGGCACCAAATATTTTAAACATATTTCCGTCATAAAAACTATAAGCACCGGGCCATGGGTCTGTTCCCCTTATTAGGTCTTTTATTATTTTAGCATCCAAAGACCAATCAATTCTGCCGGTTTCCTTTGTCAACATGGGTGCATAAGTAGCATCCTCATGATTTTGTGGAATTCTAATGGATTTACCTTCCTTAATAACTTTTATGGTTTCAATTAAAGTATCGGCCCCTATTATAGACAGACGGTCATGAAGTTCACCGGCGGTCTCTTCTTCTCCAATCTTTGTTGATTTTTGAAATATAATATCTCCTGTATCCAATCCAGCATCCATGAACATCGTAGTAATACCGGTTGTTTCATCACCATTAATAATACTCCGATTAATAGGAGCTGCGCCTCTCAATTTAGGAAGCAAAGATGCATGCACATTTATACATCCATATTTCGGTAAACCAAGAATTTCCTTTGGTAATATTTGACCAAAAGCGACCACAATGATCATCTCGGGATTAATATCATTTAATAATCTTATGAATTCAGGTTCCTTTACGCTTTCAGGTTGTAACACATAAAGCCCGAGCCCTTCAGATGCAATCTTAACTTGGGGTGCAGAGACTAATTTGCCACGACCCTTTGGTTAATCAGGTTGTGTAATAACTGCACTTATTTCGATATTCTCGTTATACAAAGCTAAAAGTGTTGGAACAGCAAACTCCGGCGTACCCATAAACACTACTCTCATATTTATTCATTTCCTTTTATTTCAATGTCACTTGCTTTATCAATAAACAAAATACCGTTTAAATGGTCAATCTCATGACATATTGCAGTGGACAAAAGTTCATTGCCTTTAATCTCAAAAGTTTCACCATTTCTGTTTAAAGCCCTAACTATAATCTCTTCAGGCCTTTTGACAATTCCAAATTTGCCCGGTACGCTCAAGCAACCTTCCTTGCGGAATTGTTCTCCCGATTCGTAAACGATCACAGGGTTAATCAGTTCAATAAGGCCTTCTCCCACATCTACCATAACAACTCTCCTCAAAACCCCAACCTGAGGTGCAGCCAGGCCCACACCTTCTGCATTTCGCATAGTTTCTTCCATGTCATCCAATAAAGTTATTATTCTGCTATCTATAACATCTACCCTTTTAGATATTTTTCTTAAAATCTCATCGCCGTTTACACGTATATTTCTTATTGCCATTATAAACCTCCAAACTAAGCTTTATAAATATACTATAGCATATTTACAGGGTTAATATCCATACTGATATAAACGCTTTTGTCAAAGCTTAACTGATTGAATTTTTCTAAAATATTTCTTATATCTTTTTCATTTTTGCTTTTCATTATAATTTGCCATCTGAAATTATTCCTGATTTTTGACAATGGTGCTTCGGTAGGATTCCATATTTCAACATTTTTTATATTATAACCATGCAATATATTTCCAGACTCCTTTGCTATTTTTGCTACCATTTGCTTATCATAACCGCTGAAAACAATATTGCCTATATAGGTAAAAGGCGGATAGTCCATCTCTCTCCTTAATTTTATTTCATCATTATAAAAACCTATGTAATCATGTGATTTGGCATATATAATACTGTAGTGTTCGGGAGAATAAGTCTGAATACAAACAGTTCCCGGAAGCCCGGCCCTGCCTGCTCTGCCTGCAGCTTGCGTAATCATTTGAAAAGTCTTCTCCGATGACCTGAAGTCAGGTATATTTAAATAAGTATCCGATGATATTATTCCCACTAAAGTTACATTGGGGAAATCATGACCTTTGCCTATCATTTGTGTCCCTATTAATACATCGGCCTCACGGTTTCTAAATCTATCCAATATCTTTTTATGAGAATCTTTTTTAGTAGTGGTATCAGCATCCATACGCAACACATTTATGTTACCAAATGTATTTTTAAATTCATTTTCTACTTTCTGGGTACCTATTCCAAAATATTTTATATATTTACTGTCACAGCTCGGACAATTTTTTGGGTTATCTGATGAATACCCGCAATAATGACAACTTAAATAGTTTCCTTTAAAATGATAAGTTAAAGAAATATTGCAATTCGGGCATTTCAATACATAACCGCAACTCCTACAGGAAACGAAAGTAGAAAATCCTCTTCTATTTAAGAAAAGTATTATTTGTTCTCTTAATTTCAATTTATCTACAATAGACTCATAAAGATTCTTACTGAAAATACTCTTATTGCCCTCCTTAAGTTCCTCTCGCATATCTATAACCCGAATCTTTGGCATAGGCAAATTATTAATGCGATTTTTAATAGATACAAGACTGTAATCATTGATTCTCTTTTCTGCTCTATAGTATGATTCCAGCGACGGTGTAGCAGAACCTAAAAGTAATTTGCAACAATCTATTTCGCATCTTTTTATTGCAATTTCTCTTGCATCATACTTTGGTTTTGTTTCAGATTTATAAGTATGTTCATGTTCTTCATCTATTATTATTATTCCAAGATTTGCAAATGGGGCAAATATAGCCGATCGCGCACCGATTACCACTTTTGCCTTACCGTCTTTTATCCTGCGCCATTCGTCATATTTTTCGCCATCTGATAAACCGCTATGTATTACCGCCACTATATCACCAAATCTGCTGACAAACCTTCTTATCATCTGAGGCGTTAAGGATATTTCAGGTACCAGAACTATTCCATCTTTTCCTTTGTTTATTTCATCCTCTATTAATTTTAGATATATTTCTGTTTTTCCGCTGCCGGTTACACCATGCAACAAGACATGCCTGTCTTCTTTGAAATTACTGTTTATCTCACTTAAAGCACGTTTTTGATCATCAGTTAATTCTTTAACATTTTCAATAGAAACCTCATCATGCTTAAATCTATACAATACCTTTTCTTCAATCACAACAGCCTTTTTTTCAACTAACCTTTTAATAACGGAACTGTCAATTCCATGTTTTTTTTGGATTTCTATAGTGCTAATGCCGGGATTATTTTTGATAATTTCCAAAGCTAAAATTTGCTTTTTTGCGTTAGAAGGCATTTGATTAATTAAATCTGTATGATTGATAAATAGCTGTTTTTCAATTTTTTTGGATTCTGTTTTTTTAACGGCCTGTCTTTTCAACAAAATCCTGTCTCTTAATAGTTTTCTCAAAGAGTTTTCAAGAAAATTATCGTTAAAGTTATCCCTCAATTCTTCTTTACTTACAATACCATCATTATCTGCAATGAATAGAAGCAACTCCTCCAATTGATTATAATCACCGTGTTTTACTAATTCGTCAAGATCAACCATATTCGTAAATTCATAATAGTAAGATGTTTTTATTCTAATATTAGCAGGTATTACTGCATGCACAGCTTCAATATAAAAGCATAAATATTTATCTTTCATCCATTTGACTAATTCAACTATATTACAAGGTATTAATGGTTTCGATTCAGCAAGCTTTATTATATATTTCAATTTTTTCTTATCAAAATCAATGCTGCCTTTAAACCCCATTACATATCCTGCCAACTTCTTATCTCCTCTTCCAAAAGGAACAATAACCCTATGGCCGATTTCCATTGTCATACCGGATGGTATCCCATAGCTGAATATCATATCGGTTTCCTTACATTTATTATCAACAACAACCTCGGCAATTTTAGGACTGTTCATTAGATACACCGCCTGTTAAAATAGTGATAGAAAAGCGAATGGTTTTTATTATTTTCCATTTTAAGAAAGGCGTACTAAGTACGCCGTAAGAAACAAAAAAATAAGATTTACATAATTTTATTCTTAATTCAATATAGAAACAACTCTATCAAGTATGATGTCTGCCAAGTCAAGTTTTGACATCTTCGGAATACTTTCGATAGACCCATCCTTAAAAATTAATTTAACTATATTTGTATCTGTTGCAAAACCGGCGCCTTCAATTTTCAGATCATTTGCAACAATGAAATCCAAGTTTTTTTTAGCTACCTTTTCCTTTGCATTTTCAATTAAGTTTTGGGTTTCCATTGCAAAACCGACTAAAATTTTATTTTCCTTGTTTTTACCAAGTTCATATAGAATATCCGGATTCTTTTTTAATTCTATTGTCAGATTGCCTTCATCCTTTTTTATCTTTTGTTCAGTCGTATTAAAAGGAGCATAGTCCGCCACTGCTGCACCTTTTATAACTATATCCGCTTTATCATAAAGTTCCATAATCTTTTTATACATCTCCTCAGCTGATATCACATTGATCGTATTTACTCCCAAAGGAGGTGCAAGAACAGTCGGCCCGGAAATTAGATCTACATAAGCTCCTCTCAAAGCGGCTTTTTGGGCTATTGCATAACCCATTTTGCCTGTTGAGTGATTTGTAATAAATCTTACAGGATCTATTGCTTCTTGGGTTGGCCCCGCGGTAACTATTACCTTCTTGCCTTTAAGATCTGCAGATGCCGCAAAAAAGCTTTCTATATAGTTTTCTATGTATACAGGTTCAGCCATTTTACCTCTGCCTGTATCACCGCATGCTAATCTCCCTTCTACAGGTTCGATAAATACGTAACCCCTTTTCTTGAGTTTTGATATGTTTTCCTGTAAGATGCTGTTTTCATACATATTGCTGTTCATAGCCGGTGCTATTACTATCGGTGCCTTTGTGGCCATAATGGTAGTAGTAAGCATATCATCTGCTATGCCGGCTGCAATTTTTCCGATAATATTGGCTGTAGCAGGTGCAATCAGCACAATATCAGCCTTTTTTGCTAAGTATATATGTTGAATTTCGTTATCATAAGAAGTTTCGAACATATTCATGATAACTTTATTTGACGTTAAGGATTGAAAGGTCAAGGGGTTAATAAAGTTAGCAGAAGCCTCCGTCATAATAATGTCAATATTCATATCCCTTTTTTTTAATCTGCTGGCTAAATCACACACCTTATAAGCTGCTATTCCTCCGCATACACCTATTAATATGTTTTTTCCCTTTAACACTCTATTCACCCTTTTGATTTTCCTTTTTACAATTTGTACATAATATTTTACCTTCGGTAATTTCCTTCATAGCTATGGTAACAGGAGAGGCGGAGCTTGTGTCGACGAGTATACTTTTACCGTCAACAATCTGCCTTGCCCTTTTAGAAACAGCAACAACAAGAGAATACTTGCTGTCAACCTTTTCCAATAATTCCGGTAGTATAGGATTAATCATAACTCTCCTCCTTGAATTTTGATAAATCAATTCGACACCTTGATGTTCTATATTTTT
>JAAYKT010000060.1 GCA_012522255.1 Clostridiales bacterium | reverse complement strand
TGAAGAAAGTATTCCGGTTGTATTACCAACTAACAATATCATAAGTAAAAAAGATTATAGGCAATTTGTCTGTCCTTTCTGTGGCAGTAAACATGGCATCTCATTGATTGGATTGAGAAGCACTACCGTTATTAGCGCACTGTCTTCTCAATTATATTCATCCGAATTTAATGACGATAAAAAACTTCTCGCATTTTCTGATAATGTGCAGGATGCAGCTCATAGAGCAGGCTTTTTTAATTATCGTACCTGGAAATTCAGCTTGAGGAATGCTATACAGACTTTTGCCCTAAGTAATAATGCGGTTTTGCCATTGGATATTTTCCAAAAAAATCTTATTAGGTATTGGCGTGATAGATTGACAGATGAAGAATTTGTAAGCTTTTTCATTGCCCCTAATATGACCTGGATGCGTGCTTATGAAAGAATGCTTAAAGAAGGTTCACTGGATAATACTGCAGAAGCTAATCAACTTATGGATTATATCGAAAAACGGGTTAGATATGAAGTTTTGTTAGAATACGGACTAAGTTCCCGTGTAGGCAGAACATTGGAAAAGTCAGGGTGCTCGGTAATTAATTACGACAATGAAATAGTCGATGAAATAATAGATAGAGTTAAAGAAAGGGGGATTAATGAGCTTGGTGTCTGTGGGGCAAGTCCCCCGGATATATTTAAACATATGGTTATAGGTTTTATATATCAGATGAAAATAAATGGCGCTTTTAATGATAGTATATATAATTCCTTTATCAACGAAAAGGGTAAAGAGTATATGTTATCAAATGATAAGATAAAATGGATGCCGGGAATTAGATCAGGACGTATTCCACGGTATATTTATAAACCAAATGGTATAAACAAACGGATTTGGAACTTTGATAATATTACATTAGAGACCAGGTATTCGCAATGGATATATGCTTGTATTGATGAGGTCATGATCCCTGAAAATATTCCACAGATCATAAGTGAAATTATTCTCAGTGAATTAAAAAGAAGTGAAATAGTAACTGAGATGCCTACTCCTGATGATTATAAAGTTTATGCATTGGATAAATCAAAGGTGTATATGTCTACTGACATAACGCAATTTACATGTGATAAATGTGGAGCCAATATTTCCGCTTCCCAAGACAATAGTGTTTTTTGGATTAATGCACCTTGTTTACGAAAGAATTGTGATGGCAGGCTCTATGAAAGTAAAGAAGAGGAATTGGATTATTACGGTAAGCTTTATAGTAATGATAACAAGGTGCGAATTATAGCTCGGGAACATACGGGGCTTTTGGATAGGAATTGACGGGAATAACTGTAACATATCTTTTAAAGAAAAAAAGAGGAAAGAAAACCTTGGGATGCCAATTTACTTTCTTCGACCCCCACTTTGGAGATGGGTATTGATATAGGTGATCTTTCTACGGTTGTTTTATGCAGTATGCCTCCTGGACAAGCCCAGTATTTACAACGGATTGGCAGAGCAGGGCGAAAAGACGGAAATGCCTTGACCATTACAGTGGCGAATGCTAAACCACATGACCTTTATTTTTATGCAGATCCTATGGAAATGATAAAAGGTATCGTTGAACCTCCTCAGGTTTTCCTGCGGGCACCGGCTGTTTTGGAAAGACAATTTGTTGCCTACTGTATGGAT
>JAAYKT010000513.1 GCA_012522255.1 Clostridiales bacterium | reverse complement strand
TTGGGGACGGTTCTTTTTGCTTTTAAAAGCAAAAAGAACCGTCCCCAACGCTTGTTCCCTACGGGATGCACCGCATAAATTACATTATAGGTTCCAGTTTTTCATTTCTTCGATTGTTTCGTGACTTGTAAGGTCATGTTGAATAGGTGTAATAGAAATGAAACCATTTTCAATACATTTCACATCTGTATCGAGTTCATTATCGGCATCATCCAGCTCCCCGGACAGCCAAAAATATGTCATTCCCCTGGGGTCAACTCTTTCTATAAAAGAATTCTTATATCTCATAGCGCCCAGTCTGGTTATCTTTACGCCTTTTATTTCTTCGATTGGAATATAAGGCAGATTAATATTCATTACCAACCCGGTTTTTATTTTATTTTCGTATAGCTTTTTACAAAGCTCTTTTGCCAGTTTTGCATAAGGGCTAAAATCACATTTTTCGAATGTAGACAGAGAGACCGCAATAGAAGGTATTCCATAAATAGCACCTTCGATGGCTGCCGATACTGTCCCGGAATACAAAACATCGGTGCCTAAGTTTGAACCCTGATTTATGCCAGACACCACCAAGCCAGGTTTTTCTTTTAGAAGTGAGCAAATGGCGAATTTTACGCAATCGGATGGCGTCCCATTAATGTTCCATGCTTCTACACCTTCGGGGTAAAAATCTACCTGTTTGCTTCTTAAGGGCTTATGCATAGTTATGGAATGTCCGCTGGCACTTCTTTCTAATTCGGGTGCCACAACGGTCACAGTACCGATTTCTTTTAAATTGTCGGCAAGATGGTATATGCCGGATGAATTGATCCCGTCATCATTGGATAGCAATATTTTTATCATAATACCTCCGAAAAACTCTATTTACCTTATAATACTAATATGCCAGGTGGAGGATGTTTTCTCCACCTGACAATAATACCAATGCCCTGCCTTTAGGGGTAAGATTCTTCACTAACATTCAAAATTACAATTTTGCGGAAGGAGTGAGGTATCGGCACTCGGGTTGCAGTGTCAGAGTTCCATCCCTTCCTTCCCGGTTCCAGATGCCCGATGCCGTAATTCTATACCGGATATGTTTTCTGTTCGTAATCAACCAAGTCACTGTCTATTTTATATTTTTCTGCTCGCCTTTGCTTAAAGAAATTCATTGCCACCTGAGGAAACAGTGCATAAGTAAGCACATCTTCATCCTGCTCGCAATACTCTTTAATAGCTTTTTTCATCTCTTCCAATTGCGGTGGCAGTAAATCTGCAGGTCTGACCGTTACAACTTCTTCGTCGCCGATAATTTTCTGTTTAATCTCATCCTTAATAGGTACCGTAGGCTTCCCATACATACCCTTAACGTAAGATTTAACCTCCTGTGGTATAATCTTATACCTCTCGTTTAAAATCACGTTAAACACGGCCTGAGTCCCTACAATCTGACTTGTAGGTGTTACCAAAGGCGGATATCCCAAGTCCTCTCTTACACGGGGAACTTCCTTTAGCACGTCTTCAAATTTATCCAATGCATTTTGTGCTGCAAGTTGGGATAAAAGATTAGACATCATGCCTCCAGGTATTTGATAGGTCAGTACTCTCGTATCAACATTATAAACGTTTGTATTTAATATACCGTTCTCTATATATTCTTCTTTTATTCCTTTGAAATATTCCGCGATTTCCGCCAATAAATTCAAATCAATACCTGTATCGTTCTCTGTGCCGGCAAGAGTCGCAACTATGGGCTCAGTGGCAGGCTGAGAGGTCCCCAGGCCAAATGGCGATATTGCCGTATCAACTATGTCTACCCCTGCTTCTATAGCTTTCAAATATGCCATGCTTGCCATACCGCTGGTATAATGGCTATGCAGTTGCACAGGTATAGCAATGTTTTTCTTAACCTCTTTAACCAAATTATAAGCCATATAGGGAGTTATGATTCCGGACATATCTTTTATACACAGTGAATCCGCCCCCATACTTTCTATTTCCTTGGCCAATTTAACATATAATTCGATATTGTGAACAGGGCTTATAGTGTATACAAATGTACCCTGAGCATGTCCACCGTATTTCTTAGTCGCTTTTACAGCTTTTTCAATATTGCGTAAGTCATTTAGAGCATCAAATATTCTAATAATATCTATACCGTTTGCCAGAGATTTATTTACAAACTCAATCAAAATGTCATCGGAATAGTTTTTATAGCCTAATATATTTTGTCCTCTTAAAAGCATTTGAAGCTTTGTATTTTTGAGAACTTTCTTTACTTTTCTGATTCTTTCCCAAGGGTCTTCATTTAAAAACCTCAGACAGGAATCAAAGGTAGCCCCGCCCCACATTTCCATAGAGTAGTATCCGGCTTTATCCATTTTTTCAAGTATCGGAAGCATCTCATCTGTTTTCATTCTTGTTGCAATAAGAGATTGATGTCCATCTCTTAATACAGTTTCCGTTATGCGGATTTTTGCCATGTTAATTTTTACCTCCAATTTCGTTTGTTATACTATTATTATATATTAT
>JAAYKT010000512.1 GCA_012522255.1 Clostridiales bacterium | reverse complement strand
TCATTGATGCCATAGGTACGGTATACGGGATATCTATATTGGCTCTTATTATAGTATTTATAACTCTTATGGCATTGCCGGTGTTACATAAACATCTTTCGTTGCTCTTAAAAAGTCATATATTTTTATCAAATCTCCATGAAATGGCTCCTGCCAGACAAGTTCAAACCATTGATAACATTATTATGTTAGGTAAGTTGACACAAAGAGAAAGTGAAATTGTGGGGCTGCTTTTGAAAGGAAGGACTTACAAAATGATAGCCAATGAACTTTATCTAAGTGAAAACACAGTGAAAACTCATATAAAGAATATTTACTCTAAGTTTCAAGTACAAAGCAAATCAGAGTTAATGGAATTATTGATGAAGCGAGGTCATCTATAACATATCATACCCATCACCCAAAAAAGGTGATGGGCTTTTTCTATTAATCACCCGTTTTGTGTGTCGACATTTAGAAAAAGCAGGCTATATTGATTTATAATAGACTGTTTTAAAAGGTCGGCTGATTAACATGAGGCAGCAAAATAAAGCATGTTATCTTTGGCATTAATTAAATTAAAAGGGGGGAAATTATGAAAAAAGTAATATCAATTTCATTGTCAATAATGATGATGCTGGCAATTTTATTATCAACAGGCATTTTGACACCGGCAACAGTACACGCACAAACCGGAGAAGGGTGGTATTTAATAGACAGTTGGTTTTACCTGATGGAAAATGACTATACTCTTGTAGGCGAAATAAAAGGAAGTGTCTTAGCAACTACAGGTAATATTTATGATAAATACACTCATGGTGGAGAGGAAGGAAATATGACCTTCAGCCATTCCCGTAGGCACGATGATGGTGCCGGGATTGCCGGTGTCAGTTGGCAGGTAATCTGGGATAGGCCGCCTTCCTATATGTCAGCAGGACAAAAATCCGGTTTCAATATTGAGGTTAAAACTTTAAGTACCAGTGGTAGCTGGCGTGGACCGGATGTAAGCAATAAGTTTGAATCGGCAAGCATAGAAACGACTTCCGGCGCTACATCAAGCTATCTGGCATTTAGAAATAGTGAGGGGAATAACTATTTCAGCGATTACAAGGGTTATATTGAATTAGAAAGAGAAATTCCTAAAGGTTACAAAATAGGTGATAAAAAGAACATTATTATGAACTTAGGAAGCGGGTATGGTTATTTTTATGCTTATGAGTGGAAGGAGGGGGCGCCAGCACCAACTCTGGCACCCACACCGGCACCTGCTCCTACTACACCGACAACACCCGAAGCAACTTCCGGGGCGGAAGCCTTTGAATCAGGAGCCAGAGTAATGTGGCAGCCCTATCCGGGATGTTTGGGCTATAGAATGTATAGATCCAAGGTTCAAAGTCAATTAGGAATATCCGTAACGGATTTTTATATCACAAGCACATCCTATGCCGATGTAAACGTGGAGCCCAACACTACTTACTACTACACAGTTAAACCTGTATTGGCAGAAGCGAACCCATTTAAAGATATAGAAGAAAAGTTAGGAAATACCATTGCGACTTTTGTTGTTACGACAGGAAATCAAATATACAAACCCGGATTGTTCAAGCATTTTATAATGCTGAAGCTCGATAGTCCCAAATTGAGTGTAGATGGTATAGAACAAGAGGTTGATCCGGGAAGAAATACAGCGCCGATAGTGCTTACAGGCAGAACCATGGTGCCCATAAGGGCAGTAGTTGAGGCCATGGATGGAACAGTAGGCTGGGATGGTGAAACCCAGAAGATTACCCTGAAGGCAAGAGGCAACACAGTTGAAATGTGGATGAATAAAAAAGATCTAAAAATAAATGGAGCAAGCAAAGAAATGGATGTGGCACCTGTTGCCAAAAATGAAAGAACCTTCGTACCTGTCAGATTTGCGGCTGAGAATTTAAACTGCAAAGTTGATTGGATAATCAGCACCAAAGAAGCGATTATTGTTTACGAAGAATAGTAAATAGATAGATAACCTACAGCATAAGGCTCCTTGCAAGAAATGTAAGGAGCCTTATGTCCTATTCTGCTTATCTTGATTGAGGTGAGATTTGTGAAGATATTAAAACAAAGGTTGCAGATATTAATTGGATTGATTTTAGTGATTTTGACAATGGCTTTGTTCCTGATTATAAGGGCTGCAGGTTCAGTAAATATCAGTATTAATGCAGTTTTTGTATTATTACTTCTATCCGCTACCATATTGGTATTATTATTCATCCTGGAACATAAAAAATATAATATTGCGAAATTGATAAAGGAGAATGAAATATTCAGTATTGAGGCTGTGAAAAAAAGAGATAATTCAAAGGATTCTATTGAATTTATAATTTCTTGTTTCGGGATATTGCTCGGACAAAAAGTGATAATGTTTAACACTGATGGAATTGGTTTAAAGGATGTAAAGATAACAAAGGACACCATTCTAATCGAATATGGCAAAGGGAATCAAACAGAATTGATAAGCCTGCTGTATAAGCCAATGGAAGAAAAAAAATTAAAAGAAGTGATCCAAAAGTTTCAATATGAGACTGGAATTACACCGAATATTGTAAACTTATAATTAAAAAAGAACTTTAAATAGTAAGATTAAAGATTATGAAAAAATGGAGCGGTGAAACAATAAAGTGGGAAGTAAAAGTGTCGTTATTTAGAAATGTAGTATTGCTAAAAGATTTCGGAATTGCTTTTGGTATTTCTTTCGGCATACTTATGATTATCTTATTAGTCATATCTAAAGGTGATATATCAAAGGACGGCATGGGCTATCCGACACTTTGATCATATATTGCGTTATTATTTGTTGTTTCACTTCTTTTTTCCTTAAGTAAATGTTAAAATTATTTATATACAATGGAAAAAAGGAGATGAGCAGCAGGAAAAATCCTGCCTTTAATATGAAGATCGGTTTAATAGGACTGCCGTCCGTTGGTAAGACTACATTGTTTAATCTTTTGACAGGTTTAAACATAGAAGTATCCGGATTTTCATCCGGCAAGGTGGAAGCAAATTTAGGAATAGCAAAAATACCTGATGAAAGAATTGACTTTTTGTCAAAAATTTATAACCCGAAAAAGACTACTTATGCAACTATTGAGGTTATTGATGTGCCGGGCTTGGTCAGTGGGTCAAGCACGGGCAAAGGAGTGGGGAATCAATTTTTGGATAATATCAGAAAAGCGGATTTATTGATTCATATATTGAGGGTATTTAAAAACAATGATGTAATACACGTGGAAGGGTCAATTGATCCCATGAGAGATATAGAAACAATCAATATGGAGCTTCTGTTTGCGGATCTGGGGATAATAGATAATAGGATAGAAAGAATAGAGAACTCGAAAAAAGTTACGAAAGAAAACCTACAAGAGTTGGAAGTTTTGAAAAAATGTAAAGAAGGTTTAGAGAGCGGTTTATTGATACATAATCTAAATCTCAATGATGAGGAAAAGGAGCATCTTAAGACTTTTGGGTTTTTATCGGAAAAACCTATGATCTTAGTTGCGAACTTGGATGAAGACCAGCTTATAAATGGTGACTATGCTGCTAAAGATTCAGTGATAGAATTTTCTAAAAGCGTAAACACCCCCCTTATTGAACTATGCATAGAATCCGAGCTGGAAATAAGCAAATTGGAGCCGGAGGACAGGGAAATGTTTATTCGAGATTTAGGTATTACCGAATCCGGTGTTGACAAATTGTCCAAAACCGCCTATGACCATTTAGGCTTGATTTCTTTTCTAACAACGGGACCCGACGAGGTAAGAGCATGGACAATAAATAAAAATACAATAGCAAAAAAGGCTGCTGGTAAAATCCATACTGATATCGAAAAAGGTTTTATAAGAGCAGAAGTTTGCAAGTTTGCATATTTAAAGGAATACGGTTCTATGACAAAAGTAAAGGAAAAAGGTTTGGCTCCTCTTGAAGGAAAAGAATATATTGTCGAGGACGGAGATATTATTAATTTTAGATTTAATGTATAAATCAGTCTCAATTTCACATATTATTCGCTTAACAATTTTCTAATCTCACTAAGACTATTTTTATCAATAATATAATAGGAAACCTTATCTACCATCTTTCCTTGCCCTTTAAGAGTGTGATATTCAAATTTATCTTTTAACTTATTTCCCTGAATAAAATATCGAGCCATATCCGATGCACCCATATCGGTTTTGATATCATTATGTATGGCAACATATGCACGGGGAATCAGAGGAATGTTTTCCATTTTCAAAAAACTATCCTGCAAATCCTTAACAAATTGTTGCTGCCTATACAATCTGGCTATATCACCTTTACCGTCATTCCTATATCGCAGATATTCCAAAGTTTGAATTCCGTTTAGAGTATGAGTTCCTTTTTTCAACATGAATTTTTTTTTAAGCTCCGGATCGGATATTTTAATATCTTTCGGTAAGGTAACTGTAAAACCGCCTAAAGCATCAACACCGTTTTTTATAGCATTAAAGTTTAATACCAAATAATTGTCTATTTTAATTTTAAACAGATCTTCTACAACTTTTTTATTATAATCGATTCCACCGTGGGCATAGGAGGAATTGATTTTAATATTTCCTTTGCTTTTTGTAGTAATTTGTGAATCTCTTGGCACGGAAACAAAGATGACTTTTTCCTCTCTCATACCCAAAACTATGATCACGTCTGAACGAGAAGGCTCACCTTTTCTTGAATCTATACCAAGAACCAGGATATTTTTTTCGGGCACCTTTGTTAGCTGCGGAATTAAACCCGGATTTATACTTGTATCTTCTAAGTGCTTCGTATTATTATCATCTTTTATTCTTGCCAACTGAGTATTATAATTCATATAAGGTGCAGCCATTACTATAATAAAAAAAGCGGAGAATAATGCGACGAAAACAAATGACTTTTTCACAAAATCACCTCTAACTCTTTATTCCTATATAAATAGTATTTACATATAAATTAATAGTTTACATTTAAATAATTCAAGAGTGGGAAAAGTAAGGAAACCGATATATTTTTTATGTTAATATATTACTATGACATATTAGAGCATTTCCCGGGAAATATTTCGCCATATGGCGAAAAAAGGCAGTGTTAATTTTGAAAATTATTATACCCGATTATTTGAAAAAAATAATAGAAAGATTATCGGAAAACGGATTTCCAACTTATGTCGTAGGGGGTTCAGTAAGGGATATTTTAATGAACAAGGAACCTGTTGATTGGGATATTGCAACCCTCGCCGAACCCCAAGAGGTAATTTCTGTATTTTCTGACAAAAAGGTACTAAAAACCGGAGAAAAATTCGGCACGGTGACAATAGTAGAAAACGAAGGCATCGTTGAGGTTACAACCTTTAGAAGTGAAGGTAATTACACAGATGGTAGGCATCCGGACCGAGTGCGTTTTGAAAAAAACATTGAAACGGACTTAAGCAGAAGGGATTTCACTATAAATGCTATTGCGTACAATGTTGAAAGTGGCTTTATAGATCCTTATGGCGGGGTAGTTGATATAAGAAACAAAATTCTGAAAGCTGTGGGAGATCCAAAGGAAAGATTTTCGGAAGACCATTTACGTATGATGAGAGCAGTCAGGTTTTATGCTGTGTTATCATTTAAAATGGAACTTAATACTAGAAATGCCTTTAAGGATTTGGCCGAAAACATAAAAAAAGTAAGCCCAGAGAGAGTAAGTGCAGAACTTTCTCAAATATTAATGAGTGAAAATCCGGCAAAAGGTGTGAAGATGCTTTTAGATACAACCCTAATAAAACATCTCATGCCGGAAACTCATATAGTTTTAGAACATGAAAAAAGCAATAAAGATTTTTTAGATTGCATATTATGTATATTGGACAATACACCAAAAATTTTGCATATCAGATTGGCTGCACTTTTTTTAAAACCCAACGCAGCAATAAAAATGGATACCCATGGAGAGACCTTTACTATTATCATGAAAAGACTATGTTTTTCTAACGACTTGATTAAAAAGGTTGCTATGCTAATTAGAGCCTCGGAAGATTTTAATTTTTCTACGGAAAGGCTATATATTAAAAGAACTATAAGGAATATAGGGAAAAGAAATATCCATGACTTAATTAAATTTATGGAATCTATAGTTTATTGTAGCGGAGAAAAAAAACATATAGAAGCCATTACAATTATTAAAAGAACCATTGATGAAATATTAAAAAATAAAGAACCTATAAATATTTCTGATTTAAACATTGACGGAAATGGCATCAAAAGATTGGGTATCGATGAAGGAATTATAGTGGGAGAAATATTGGAATATCTTATGGATGTAGTGTTAATAGAGCCAAAACTAAACAGAAAGGATTTGCTTATAGAAATTATTAAGGATAAATGGATGTGAAAAGTTGCTCTATCTGACTTATTGCATTAACAATGTAATGCCATCAAATAGAGCAACTTTTTTATAATTTTATTATTTTATTTTTTCCGCAAACTCTTTTCCAAAGTCCTTGCATCGTAAAAGGGCTTCTTCGTTAGGATTCCATAGCTCTTTAATCGGTTCGCTGACTATTTCAAATCCGGCTTTTGCTAATTCTTCATTGATAATCTTCGGAGATTCACCGCTCCAACCATAGGTACCAAAAGCCGCAGCCTTTTTATTTTTAAATGATAGACCTTTTATCATCTCAAGTATGCCAATAGCCGCATAAGTTATACCTTTATTTATAGTTGGTGCTCCTACCAAAATAGCTTTAGATTTAAAGACTTCCGTGAGAATGTCATTTTTGTCTTTGATACCGGCGTTAAATATTTTTATTGAAACATCCCTGTCCGCTTCTCTGATACCTTCACCTATATATTCCGCCATCCTCCTTGTACCGTTCCACATGCTGTCAAATATAATAGTTACTTGATTTTCCTGGTAATTGTTAGCCCATTCCAAATATTTTTCTACTATTTGTGCCGGGTTGTCTCGCCATATTACACCATGGCTTGGGCATATCATGTTAAGTGGGAGATTAAACCCAAGTACTTCTTCTATTTTTTTAGTAACAAAAGTACTAAAAGGTGTCAGTATATTAGCATAATACTTAATACATTCATGGAATAATTCATCTTGGTCCGCTAAATCGTTATATAGAGGGTCTGTTGCATAGTGCTGTCCAAAACCATCGTTGCTAAAAAGAATATTATCTCCGGACATATATGTGAACATGGTATCCGGCCAATGCAGCATCCTGGCCTCAACAAAGGTCTGTTTGCTTTCCCCTAAGTCCAAAACATCTCCCGTTTTAACGGTGACAAAATTCCAATCCTCATGGTAATGGCCTTTCAATGATCTTACACCGTTGGCAGTACAGTAAATCGGAGTGTCCGGTATATGCTTCATCAACTCCGGCAGAGCACCGCTGTGATCTATTTCTCCGTGGTTTGCAACTATGTAGTCAATCTTATCCAGATCTATCACTTTTTTAAGCTCTGCAACAAATTCTTTTGCAAATGGCTGCCATACAGTATCAATCAATACCGTTTTTTTATCTTGTATAAGAAATGAATTATAAGAAGAACCTTTGTGTGTGGAGTATTCTTCGCCGTGAAACTTTTTTAGCATCCAATCAACTTTTCCTACCCAAGTTACCTTATCCGTAACCTTAAATGCCATTTTACTACCTCCTTCTTTGGTTAACCAATTTATGTCTTTATTTTATCATTTATGATAATTGTTATCAATTATTTTTTTGTGTACCCGGTTTTTTGTGTACCCGGCACCGAACTTTTGAACTTATTGAATACAACCAATTCCAAATATTCGATGGTAAAAGAACAACAGAATTTTTACGGTTAAAGATAAAACCTGCAATACAATGGTTGTGATATAATGAACCTATATTTACATTTTATCATAATATTGCACTTATTTTTATATTAAGATATACTTCTAAAGGAAATAAAAATAAATGATTTTAAGTATTAACAGGGAGTGGATAATATGGATAGTAAAGAATTAAAGTCCAGCATGCTGCTTTTGATAACTGCTGCAATTTGGGGTTTTGCCTTTGTGGCACAAAGGATGGGAACTATGTATGTTGGTGCCTTTACTTTTACGGGATTGAGGTTTGTGTTGGGAAGCCTGTCTTTGGTTCCTTTACTTGTTTATTCAAATAAAAAGTCTGATAAAAAAGAGAAAAATAATGTCGAGACTAAAATCAATATAAAAGCAGGTGTAGCGGCAGGAACTGTTCTTTTTATTGCTGCTTCTCTCCAGCAAATCGGCTTGATATATACTGATGCCGGTAAGGCAGGGTTCATAACCGGACTTTATATAGTTATAGTGCCCATTTTTGGAATGTTCTTAAATCAGCGGGTCCATATAAGCACTTGGGCAGGGGTTGCCCTGGCAGTATTGGGGTTATATTTTTTAAGTGTAACCGAAGGTTTTAACATCTCTAAGGGTGATTTGTATGTTATAATCGGAGCTTTTTTCTGGGCTATTCATATTCTGATTATTGACCATTATACAAAAAAAGTTGATTCAATAAAGCTATCTTTTTTGCAATTTGTTACATGTTCAATATTAAGCATGACTACCGCTTTTATTTTTGAAGAAATTAGTTTTCAAGGCCTGTCAATAGTCTTAATACCTTTACTGTACGGCGGTATTATGTCAGCGGGCGTTGCATATACTTTGCAAATAATAGGGCAAAAACATGCAAAACCGTCTCATGCGGCAATAGCAATGAGCATGGAATCTGTTTTTGCCAGTATAGGCGGGTACTTGATATTGAAAGAGGTCTTAGGTGTCAGAGGATATATAG
>JAAYKT010000511.1 GCA_012522255.1 Clostridiales bacterium | reverse complement strand
GATTTTATCTAAATATTTCGCAAAAATCCTTGGCTCGGAAGAGCCATACACAAACTATTCGACACTACCCTTCTTTTTTATATGCCTCTGTTCCCGGCTAATCGTGTTTTCTCATTACGTTATTCAGTATTTTTGCATCAATATCTGAACGCACTTCGTTTTCATTTTCCTGCTCCATATTTAAATAGTTTTTTCTAATTTTATAATAATCGTCTTCACCCATTTATATCACCTTGCAGAATTAAATTTGGTAATTCAAAAAACCTTCACAAGTTTAGCTTTATCAGGAGTATTATTATTAAAATGACTGCTGACCAATGTCCATGATAAATATATCAATGTAATTATTATAATCAGTAAAATTACATATCTGTATTTTCTCATTTTCTTCTCCTAAGCATTTATTGCTATTATTATTCTGCATTTTCACAAAATAATTCATAGTTTCTTTAATCTTATAATTTAAGGTGATATTTTTAATTTAACCCATCCTTTCTTTTAATTTGCTTAATATCTTTTTCTCAATTCGGGAAACTTGTACCTGAGATATTCCTAACATTTTGGCAATTTGGCATTGTGTCATTTCCTTGAAGTATCTTAAAATTATTATTTGCCTTTCTTTCTTATCTAATGTTGATAAAATATCTTTTAAAACTATTTGATTTATTAAAATCGATTCTTCAGATTCATCATTTTGTATTCTATCTATAAGTTCGATTGTAGAACCTTCTTCCTGGCTTATCAGTTCATGCAGAGATAATGTAGAGGTCTGAGAATTCATAGCCATTACCAATTCTTCTTTAGTCACATCCAACTCTGCAGCCAGTTCTGTTATGGTAGGCTCTTTTCCGGTGCTTTTTTCAACTGCCTCCCTCAAACTATAGGCTTTTACAGCTATTTCTTTTAAGTTTCTGCTAACCTTAACCATCCCATCATCACGTAAAAACCTTTTAATTTCACCGATAATCATGGGCACCGCATATGTAGAAAATCTTACATTAAAACTTGAGTCATAATTTTTAATCGCTTTTAACAGTCCTATGCTGCCTATTTGCACCAGATCATCATATTCGCAACCTCTGTTTAGAAACCTTTTAACCACACTTCTTATCAACCCTAAATTTTGTGTTATTAAATAGCTTTCTAAATCCTTATCTCCATCCTGAGCCTTTTTTATCGTATCGTTTATTTCTTCTTGTGATAACTTTAACCATTCCATAAAATCGGCTCCTAATTATCGTTATTGATTGTTTTTCTCATAATAATCCTTGTGCCTACGTCTTTTTCTGAGATTATCTCAAGTTCATCCATAAGGGTTTCCATCACAGTAAAGCCCATTCCTGACCTTTCCAGTTCCGGTTTGCTTGTATATAATGGTTGCTTTGCAATATCAATATTTTCAATACCTTTACCTTCATCTATAATTTCAACTTCTACCATACTGCCATTTAATCTGCAAATTATTGATATTCGGCCTTGTTTATTTTCGTATCCGTGAATAATGCAATTTGTTACTGCTTCCGATACTGAAGTCTTGATCTCTGACAGCTCTTCTATAGTCGGGTCCAATTGGGCGGCAAAAGCTGCGACTACAGAACGGGCAAAACTTTCATTTTGTGATTTGCTTAAAAATTCAAGTTTCATTTCATTATCGATTCTCATATCCAATTTCGCTCCTTTAAAGTTTTTCTATGGCAATTTTGGTTGTATTAAAATTGGGAATTATTTTTTTTAAACCACATATCTCATAAATTCTTTTTATTTGAGGTTTTAGATTTACTATAGCGGCTTTTCCGCCTGTAGAAGATATAAGTTTATATCTTCCGATTATTACTCCTATTCCTGAACTATCCATAAAACTGAGTCCCCCCATATCGAAAATAATATTTTTGGGGTTACTGCTCATTATTTCCGCATCTATCTTTTCCCTTATATAATCACTGCTATGGTGATCCAGTTCACCATGAAGTTTGATAACCAATGATATACCCTTTTTTTCAAAAAAAATCTGCATTCTATTCACCCCTTAATGTTAACATTCTGTAATATAGTTCTTTATTTAATTCTTTTTCCCTTCAAAGAAAAATGTAATGTTTTGTAGTATTACGTTATATCTTTATTAAATGCTAATGATTCTTAATATAGAAGTAGAAAATCAGACAATATATAAACAGCAGCTATATTTTTATAAATTATATATATCAATCATATAAAGAATGCTATACTTTTTTAAGAGGTGATGACACATGAATGTTCTGATTTTTTCTGTATCTATCGGAAATGGACATGACCAGGTAGCCCATACATTAAGAGATGCCTTTTTACTATCCGACCCCCAAAATGATGTTATAATAATAAATACTATAAGCTTGATAAGCCCATTAT
>JAAYKT010000510.1 GCA_012522255.1 Clostridiales bacterium | reverse complement strand
TCAAGAGTCTCTGAACATTTAAATATATCCTCAATCTCTTTTGGAAATATCTTTGCTATTCTTTCTTTCTGTTTATTAATATCTTTATCCATGTTGCGATTGTCTTTCTAAAATGCCACACAACGGTAAATTGTATGTTACGTAGGGGATTTCGGAGAGCGTCACTGTCGACCGTTAAGCTTTAATTTGATAAAAGCTGAAATGCCCGAAACCCTCTGAACCCCCTATGGAATATACAAAATGTTACCTGCTGGTGTTACTATTCATTCATTAACTCAAGGACTTTCTGTTCTAATCCAATTCGAATATTTTTTGCGATGATTACTCCATTGGGGTTTATAAGAAAAGATGTTGGATAACCGTCAATACCATAACGTTCTACTATCTGATTACTATCAGAAGAGAGTAGTTGTGGCCATGTAACAGAATCTCTTTTAATTATTTTTTTTACATCATTTAAAGAGCTTTCTCCAACAATCCCAATTATTTCGAATTTTTCTCTATCTGTTTTATCATACAACATTTTTAATGTTCGAAACTCTGCAATACACGGTCCACACCATGTAGCCCAAAAGTCAATAAACACATATTTCCCTTTTAAGTCATCTGATTTTATTAGTGATTCAGTTATTATGTCTTTACCTTCAAAAGGAAATGCTTTGAATCCAATTGCAGTTGATTGTAGTTCATTTTTGGGTAATTCAACTTTTTCTAAAGTCAATGAATTATTCAAGGTATTTATACCAATTACTTTAAAAAGCTCATCATTAATATCAATAAACTCATTCTTAGTAAATAAATTTTCATCATTAATCTTGGCTTCAAAATTCAAGCTATCATTTATTAAAGCAATTTTTGGTTTATCGTAAATCAGACTGGAAAAACCAGAGCTGATGTCTATTCTTTGGTTTTTAATACTTGTTGTTAAATACTGAGGAAAACTAAACCAAGGGTCATTGTCACTTAATGTAACGATTAAAAGTGGCGCTGTTAATGAATGTATCGTTTGGTTTGCATATGACTCATAGGATACATTTATTGAATTTTTTAATACCAATGTGTCATTATCTAATTCGGAAATTTTGCAAGGTGTAAATATCGTATCATCACTAAAGTCTTGATTTTGGTTTGCATCAACTATCATATTTATATTTCCTATTGAATCCCACACAAAAGCAAACGCTATTGTTATTTTTAAAGGCTTCTTTGATAGTGTTAGTGTATCTGGTTCCCAATTCCATGATTTTTGTATATTCTCGTATCTATCGTTAGAAATTTTCCCCAAAATATAATCTTCATAAACTGATTGGTAGGGGTTTGTCTCGATTTCACCGAATTGTATATTTTCCCAACTTTTAGGTATTCCAATAATATTATTTTCATTTTGTGAATAATAAAACATTTTTCCAAAAGTTGAATTGAAGTGATTATAACCATATTTCTCAGTTAATGGTAATTCAAAGACTTTTTTTTCATTACAGCTTGAGAATAAAAATAGATAAATAGTTATCAGCGATAGGAATTTAATTTTCATGATTTAGTTCTATGTATTATTGATGAATTAGTTTTTGCATTTTTTTCTTTACACTTGCAGGTAACGTCCCGCGGCTATATGAAGTTTTTGCGGAACGAAGTGGAGCAAAAATTTGGGTGAAGCGAAGCGGAACCATATAGCCGCTGTTGTGCGATGGGCAGAGCGCCTCTTCAGTTTTTGTCTTCATTTCTTAACCCCGCCCCTCTTCCGCCGTAGCACACGATGTGCGTAGGCGGTTTCGTTTATTTCTGGCTCATAGAATACTTTCTCGCAATAGATAACCATGTATAGAACCTCGTTCAATCATAAAGTCAAGTATTGGAATTACTTTGTTCTTCAATTTTATTTCTTCTTTTATTTTTTGTCTGTTGATGAAAACATACTTTCTTAAAAACTTCTCTAGGTAGTATAAAGTGTTTGATTCCAAATCATCAAGACGTAACGATTTGTTGTTTGACACGATGGTATGAATCCAATCAATACCTTCGTCCTTAAAGTTAGTTCCGATTGTATTCAGAACTCTTACGATAGAATACAATACTGCAGGAATGTTTCCTAATTCTTTAGAAGCATTGGTATATAGGGATAAATTCTCGCTTCTTAAGCTACGCCATGCTTCAATACCTTCACGCCACCAACGCCATGCTAATAGATAATTTATTATGATTTCTTTTAAATGATAGCCACGAGGATTAATACATAATTCCTTTATTTTCAGAAATAACCTATCCCAGATATGCCAAAATTGCTCATGGTTATTAAGGTAATCTTCCGCACTTACAAGTTCTCCAATAAAAGATGCTGTTTCTTCTGTTGATGAAAAAGATTCAAGAAATGGTTTAAGAAAAGTATCAATCTCAGTTTTATCTCTATGTAAAATAAAGTAAGCAAACCTTTTGAAAACATGTAAACGTAATGAATAAATGTTAGAATCGTCTCCTGAATTGTCTTTGTAAGTTCTTCTGTCTTTCAATAACTGTAAGGCTAATGACGGTAACGATTTTGCATAAATGTTTAAGTGAATTTCATCTTTCGTGTCAGAAGGAATTAATTGGAGAACGATTTCCAAACCATGGATATCAAGTGGGTCAATCTCATTGATGTCAAATGATATATTTTCAAAACTTAAATCAATACTTTTCTCGTCTAACTTTTCTAAAATTGAACTTTTAGAAATACGACCCCAACCTTGTTCTTTTCTTATTTCCGCAACAATTATATTATAAATAGGCTTGAGTTTTACATATCCGAATAAAACTGATTGAGCAACTTTTGCATTTTGTTCCCACAATTTTGATTTGTGAATTGATTCAATGACGTAATCACATACCCTTTTGTAATGTCCAATTGGTGTTTCATCCAAAAGGGTCAAAACCATTAATAAAATATAATCTTCTGCTTCTTCTATATATTCGTTTACTAATGATGGTATCGCATGGACAGAAGCCTCAACTCCGTCACTTATTTGGTAGGCGTAATCATCGGCAAAAAGATTAGATATTGTTGAAAGAACGATTTCTTTGCAAAAAGCCTTATCTTCTATTGTTAGTTTATCTTTGTGTTCAATCAATAACTTAGAACACGAAAACGCAGGTATGGAATAATCAAGCATACCTATTTCGTTTCGTCCCGATTTCAGGTCTTCAACAAGTTGTTTCGTTTCTGATAAAGCTAGAAGAGGATTGTTGTCATACTCCTCCTGTTTTTTGTTTTTATTTTGGCTTCTCTCTCCAATCAAAAAATCCGACCACACTCTTAGAGAGGAATATTTAAACATTTCTTGGTATTGATTCTGTGCTTGTTCGCTTTCCTTTCTATGCTCATCTGAAAGTTCTTTTGGACTAAATTCTATTATAAGATGGTTGTCGTCTTGTTTCGATACTTTAGGATTAAGATTTCTTCTATCAATTCTTGCCAGCAATATTCCAAATGATTTATTTTTTGAAACATTGGATTTGTGTTGGTCAATTATTCCATATAATTTTTCGATGAATTCTGTATTCTGCTCCTCCGTAAAACCTTTTACACCGAAAAACTGATAATTTAAAAACAATGATTCTAAATTTAATCCTCTATGCTTATCCTCGCATGATTTTAATCTTTCATCTATGTATAAAATGTCTCTAATTTTATCCATGCCATATCCTATTGAATATAGCGATTTAGCCTGAAACTCATTTGTGCTTCTGATAGTATCCATATGAAATAATTCAATCGTTTTAAATAGTATTAAAGCTATATCATAGAATTTATCAGGATTTGCAAGCACAACACTGCAAACAACCGAAGTAAGAGAGGTTGATTTTGATTTAATGAGAATTTTAAGAAGTATTTTTTGAATGATTTCGGACTTTATTATTTGTGAAAACTCTAAAAGAATGCTTTCTAATGCCATGTGCATGGATTGTAGCACACTTGGAACAACAGGGCTTCCGTTGCCACGATACATATTCCAAATCGCACTACTCAAATATTGTGTGACTTCTGTTTTATTAATGTGCAATGTAACTTTTAAGACATCTTTTTTTCCATAATCAGATTTACTATAAGATTCAACAGCCCTATTGGTAAAATCTATAATAAAATCAAGTGTTTTGTTGAATTCTATTTGTAATAACCATTTTATTGGTGTTTGATTTGCACTTGAAGGAAAATAATTGAATTCGTGTTTTTCTGCTAAGCCATATCTACTTTCCATTGTGTCTCTATCATATCCAAATCTGTCTTGTTTTTTCGGCTGTTTTTGCCAAAACAAATTACACAATTGAATTACGGATAGCGGAAGTGTTTTTATTAATTCTGTTGCAATGTATGGTTTCTCTAAAATTTTAGAGCAAAGTCCTTCGTATGGGTCTCTGTGTTCAGTCCATTTATAAGAAACGACTTTGTCAAATATTTCTTTAAGTTTTGATTTTATTTCGTAGGCTGAATTGGAAACCACTTTCAAAATATTTTCTTCTGCAACTTCGCGCATATAGAAGTTTTCTTCGGTTTCAGTTTTTTGAATTACACTCAATGCTAAGAAACCTGCGAATCTTGTTGTTTTTCCTGTTTTGTTGAAGTCGCACCAATCAGTTAAAACTGGTAAAACAAGTTTTAAATTGTTATCGAAAAAGTCAGATTTATGTTTGTAAATAAGGGCAATTACTTCTTCCCAACCTTTGCCTTTAGGTTTTACAATTTCAATATTTTGAATTGCTGAGATATCGGTGCAGGCAATTCTTAATAGGAATAAAATTCGTTTTAGAATTTTAAAATCATTTGCAATAATTTCTTTCTCGAAAAACTTAAAAAATGCCTCCGAATAATCCGACAATAAAACAGAAATTAGAATTTCATCCTTCCAAAATTGTGTAACATCAACATTGGTAAATGCTCCCTGAATAAAGTTTTCTATTTCTTTAGAATTTTCAGATAAATGGTCGGACAACCATAATCTAAATGCTCTGCGAATGGGTAATGAATTTCCTAAGTTGTCAAAAAATTCTTTTGTGTTTGAACAATTCGAAAAACTACGGGAAACTATTTTGTTCAATGTCCATTCTTCATAAATATCATGAGTAATGAAATATCCATTATGCGTGTCGTCATATCCAAGTATCTCGTCTTGCTTTAATTGAAACAATGCTGATTGTGGCAAATTATCTGCATTAATATAAAATCGTCCTGTTTCACATCTTTGTTTGGCAATGCTGATAATACATTTTTCTCTTTCAAGATGTAGGTTATCTTTTTGAACAGTATTTTGTATTCTCTTTTTCCATAGCAAGTCAATAAATCCATTATAGTTTCCTTGTTTGTCAATGTTTGAATATTGTTGAACATACTCTCTTAGATAAAACAAGTTTCTAAGTCGTTCTAAGAATTTATGATTGTCTGGAAGTGAGAATTTGAAATCATCTGCTATCGATTTTAATTCATCAGCACTTATCAAAGAAACGTCATTCACGTCAAATGGCAACTGATAATACTCTTTTATGTGAAAAGTTAAATCGTTAAGATAAGCATAGCGTGTTGTAAAGATGATATTCCAAGTATTCTCTTTTAACTTTTGTATTAGTGTAGTGAGAATGTCGTTATTAGAAATCTCCGCAAGTTTTTCTGCGGAATCAATTACAAATATTTTAAGTGGTTCATCTTTGTAAGCATTGAAAAATTGTGCAATAGTAAATTTGTGGTCAAAGTGAAATATGTCATTAATGTGATTTACATTAAGTTCATTTGCTTTAAAAACACAAATTGGTATTTTCTTAAAATAAGAATTATAAAACTCCTTGAAAATTGCTGTTTTACCACAACCGCCTTCGCCTGAAATAATTATATTTTTACTCTTTTGAGAAGCATCAGCTATAGCTTCAACAACAGCACTCCGGTCGATTTTAATTTGTTTTTCTCCGAATGATATTTCTGTCTGAATTGCTTGTAAAATATTTTCGTTGTGTTTAGATATTTCATCAAGCAAATCTCCTTCATTTGGGTCAAGGCTGAAAAAGACATCATTTATGTATTTATTTTCAGGCAAAGACAATTGTAATTCAAAATGGCTTGGAACACGCCATTGAATATTTACGCCAACTGCCTTAGCGGATTTCTCAATGTCTAATTGGTATTGTGGTTTCTTTTTACTTTTGGAGGTGCTTTCGGAAAGTTCTTGGTTTATGTATAGAAGTAATTCGTCTAATTGTTTATTTTTGGATTTAGCTTTTTTGATTGAATCGATAATATCGTCTTTGTTGTCAGCGATTAAAGTTGTGTAATATTTGGATTGAAAACCATAATATTTTCCGTCTTTTTCGATTGGCTCTGTCTCAATTCCTGTTTGGTTTTTATATCGAAATAGTCCAATTCGATTATTACACTCAGCACAGAAAAGCAAATAAGACAGTTGTTCAAATGCCCAAGTCTCTCGCTTATCGTATTTTACACTAAATATTTTCCAACTCATTTATTTGAATTCTCCCTTGATTATTCTAGCCCGCCATGGACGGCGGGCGTTCTTGGGGCGGGGTTAAGAAATGATCTTTTCACTGTCTTGGCGCTCTGCCTTTCGCACAACGGATAGTATATGCAAAGTGGGCGATTGCGGGCTTCAAACCTATCAAACCGAAATAATTTTGAAGCGGGCTACAACCCTTGAATTTACTACTATTCCGCCCATTTTGTATATACAGTGTTACCGCCTGGTTTTTATTCATTTTTCATTTTATCAATCCGAATCTTTTGATTATCAATCGT
>JAAYKT010000509.1 GCA_012522255.1 Clostridiales bacterium | reverse complement strand
GGTATAAAGAGGGAATACCCCCACTGAAATGCGGTGGTACAGGAGAACGTGACAATGGCAATGGATCTTTGATGAGGATACTTCCAATTCTTTTCTATCTGCAATCAGTTTATGGAACTGAATTTTACGAGATAGAGGATGCCTTTGATATTGTACATAATGTTTCATCCCTAACCCATGGGCATAAAAGGTGCTACGTTGCATGTGGTATATATATTATGGTTGCTTCAAAACTTATGGGCGAGGCGGATTTAGATACAGCTGTGGGTTACGGAGTACATAAAGCAATGGAGTATTATAAAAAGAAAAAGGAATTTCAATCAGAGTTAAAATATTTTGAAAGATTGATGGATGCCTGCTTTAAGGATTTACCGGAAGATGAAATAAAAAATAGCGGGTATGTGGTGGATACATTGGAAGCGGCTATTTGGTGCCTGTTAAATACAAATGATTATAAAACTTGCGTTTTAAAGGCTGTAAATTTAGGCAGTGATACCGACACAGTGGGAGCTGTAGTCGGGGGATTGGCAGGCTTAAGATACGGATACGAAAGCATTCCGAAGAAATGGAGAGACACAATAGTAAAAAAGGATTATATAGAAAACTTGTGTGATGGCCTTTATGTAAGCTTATTGAGCAAATAAAAATAGAATCATGAGCTGAATTCTATGCTTTATTAAGAAAGAAATTTTAATCCAGACGATTGATAGCTGATGGTATGAATAGGCTTCAGTTTTGTTGAAGTAGAAGGGTAAGGTTGCAATACAATATTACCTGATGCTTTATAAGATTTTGGTTGGAGTCAGTGCTGTAAATCTGAAGATACATGATGAAAAATATTTTATTGTTTTATCTTGTTAAAAGTTTAGAAAACGGGTATAACCATAATATGCATAGTTTAGATTATGTATATTATGGTTATGTATTGCGAGGAGAACCTACCCTATATAATTCTATTATGCAGGGAATAGCATCGGGTAATGAGAGGATGAGAGATATAGTATCATTTATGGGAATAACAACTTATATTGAAACAGAAGGTTATAATTAGAGGCAAAGGGACTTAATATGCAAATGCTTAATTTTAATTAATAGGAGCGATAGGATGAATATAGTAAATACCTTATGCAAGGAACTAAATGTAAAGTCATGGCAGGTGGAAAATACCATAGAACTCATAGACAGCGGGAACACTATACCCTTTATAGCAAGGTACAGAAAAGAGCAGACGGGAGAGCTCAGTGATATTGAATTAAGGCAATTGGGGGAAAGGCTTGAATACTTAAGGAATCTTGAAAATAGAAAAGCAGAGGTTATAAGGCTGATAGATGAGCAGGGTAAATTAAACGATGAGCTCAGAAAAAAAATAGAGAATGCCAAAATACTTCAAGAAATCGAGGATTTATATAGACCCTATAGACCGAAGAAAAGAACAAGAGCTTCCATTGCAAAGGAGAAAGGGTTAGAACCCTTGGCGAAATTTATTTGGCAGCAAAAGGAAATCGATATAAGTTTAGAAGAGATGGCATCAAAGCATATAAATCCGGAGCTTGGAGTTGAGACAATAGAAGATGCCATAAAGGGTGCTTCAGACATAATTGCCGAAGACATTTCTGATAATGCGGACTATAGGAAGTTTATAAGAGAACTGACATATAATATTGGGACAATTAGCACAAAGGGGTTAACAGAAGAGAAGTCCGAATATAAGATGTATTATGACTATGCGGAGCTCATAAAGAAAATACCACCCCATCGTGTTTTAGCCATAAACAGAGGAGAAAAGGAAAAACTGCTATCCGTTAAGATTGATC
>JAAYKT010000508.1 GCA_012522255.1 Clostridiales bacterium | reverse complement strand
GCAGATAGTATTAAAGCAAGAATCAATAAAATTGAAACTTTTCTGTGGCTTTTATACATTTCGCTATCCCCCCACTCTTTTATAAAACCATGATCAGTTAACGTAAAGATACTATTAATTTTAATGAATAGTGAAGACTTCTAATGTGGAATTGGATTGCTTATATTATGAAAATTAATTTCCTTTTTTATAGAATAACACAATAAATGATTAGATTATAGACAAAGAAAAAAATCTCCACGTAATCATATATAGAGATTCTTTCACATGTACTTTTTACCATTTTATTTTCATTTAATATTAAAAATATTTATTACGTCTATTAATAATCATGGTTAAACCATCTTATTACCCATGCTCTTAAAAAACTAAATAAAGCATTCCGGGGAATCCTTTGTCAAAACTGCCGTACTGCCCTTCCCACCTAATTCATCCAAAACTAATTGATAGGCTTCATTTAATGCAATATAAAACTCTTCAACCCGATTTTCATTTACCAATTCCATATAGATAAGTGCATTTGTCGTTTCATTTGTAAGCTTGGTGCGGTCCGCTTCCCTCCATAACCAGCTTCTGACGACGGCCCCCATATCATCTTTGTATATTAATTCCCCTTCTCTCGGCGGTGAATTTTCATTTTCACCAAGTGGTATGAACTCCTCATCACCTTTTGCGAAACCCAAAACCATGTCCCCTGATATCTTATCCAGGTCCTCTCCGCCAAAGGTAATCACACTCTTAAGAGATACTGAATTGTACAAATCCACTATGGGATTGATGGAATACATATCCCCGCCTTTTTCAGCTCTTTTTGCCATAGCCTCAATAGATGCCGAACATCCTTTTTTCCTTTTTATCATCTTCATGGCATCTTTATAATCCATGATATTGGGATGTGCTGCACCCGTATCTTTTATTCTTTCACAAAATATATTATAAGCATTTTTCAAGACGTCTTCTCGTCCGCTTCCCTCATTGTCTATTCCCTGAAATGTCAATACACCGATATGCAACTTCGGGAAAATGTCAAATACACCGCTTTCTATTCGGAATTTTTTCATTCGCTGCTCACCTCTTACCTTAGTTTGCCTGATAATTTTTCATCTTTATATTTGTTGCCCTTATATACTTAAACCGAATTTGACTAGGTCCTTTAATAGGATAACATTGTTCCTTTCAATAGGCGAAAACTCTTGAATGCTAAATCCAGCGATATTGTAATTGCCCTTTAGATTTTTTACAAACTTGAATACTGTATCGAAATCAAAACCATCGGGCACCGGCAGCATTAGATCTGGAAAAACCCCAGGATCTAAGGCATCAAGATCCAAATGAATATAGACATTACTATAGCCTTTGCCTTTTATATAATTTAGATCAATAACATTGTTTTTAATGTCTTCAACAGACAAAATTTTTATATTATTAGCTTTTATATAGTCTATTTCCGGCTGGTCAAAGTCCCTGCCTCCTGCATAGGATACCTGATCCGCAGACAATTTAGAATAACATAAGTCCAATATTGCAGGGTCCCCATCCCCTAAAATTGCCCTAAGGGGCATTCCGTGAAACGCTTTACTTGGAGATGATTCCGGTGTATTCAAATCGCCGTGAGCATCAATCCAAATGACAAATAAATCCCCATTTAATTTTTTATTTAAATATGTAACCGGTGCAAGCTCTGTCCCACAATCCCCGCCTACTAAAAATATCTTATCCGGATTATGTTTATTCAATATATCAACCGCTTCATTCAACTGTTTAAAAATCACATCGTAACCGATAATGTTATTTTTCTTTACAAGACTTTCATCAAGACTTACCGGTATTTCCTCAAAGTTCTCTCCCTTTAGTAGTTGTTCTTTTATCAATTGCACACCGTTATACAGGTTCTTGTCCTCCACCGAACCCTGCCATTGCGGAAATAATAGTTTTAAAAATTTGTTGTTCATTTTAATGCCTCCTTTAGATCTTTTGCATACCTTTTAAATAAAATTATCATTTATTGCATGCTGACATTCACCGGATTAATTGTCACAATATCAATAAGCAATGTTGGGATTGTCTAACAAAATCTCTTTTCCATATATTCTTCTACCACAGATAAAAAATTCACCGCGTTCTTTACTTGTTCTTCCGCCTCTTCATGTGTTGTTATATAAAAGTCATCATAATCACTTTTATTGCGTATCTTAAAGGCTTTTTGAACAATCGCAGAAACTTCAAAACTGAATATACCTGTTTTAACATAAGATTGATTAAAATAAGCTATGACCCCAGAATGCTTTTTTGAATCAAAGCCATCTAAAGCAAGAACAGCCCTTATAGCATGGAATATAGCATAATAGGATCGATTGACAGCGCCCTTCAGATAATTTCCGTTTAAGTTAGCCTTTGCATTGCTTAAATCTTCTTTTGCCTTTTCAAGGCGATATCTGGATAATTCAATATAGTCATTGTTCATATAGGATCACTCCTTCCCTTGCAACATTTCTGTAGAAAGGAATCACATTTTCATATTTCAAGAACTTCTCTTTGTTCATAATGATAGGAATAAGAACTACATTATTTTCCAAGTTTATCCTAACTTCTATATTTGTCAGCAAATCATTATGCCTTCTAGCATTTTTTTCTTCCCCATCGATTATAAGCATTATGTCTATATCAGAATCTGCATCAAAATCATTTCTGGCATATGAACCATAAAGTATAACCTTTTTAAGGCCATCTCCAAAAATCGGCTTGATTTCATCAATATATTTATTCAATATGCCCATAGTCATCTCTCTTTTCTCTTTGTTGCCGTCAGACATCTTAATCCCTCCCATATAGTTCCTTTAAAAAATATACTTATAACAAACTATGACAAGTCGATGTATGTATATTTTCCGTTTGAGAAGACAACAATCCTTTATCATTTATAATTTAATGGTATAGTTATTTTCTATTTATTTCAAGAATTATAATAGGTTTCTTAATATCTTTATTCCTTTAATCCCAAGAAACCAGTTGGATCCAGTGCGACTTGCATATATTCATGTTCTTTAAAACCGACCCCATAAAAATTAAAATTGTGTTCGCTCCCGATACGGGTTATAGTAATTCTGCGATTCCCACTTTTTGTTTTCCTTTCAAGACATTTCATTGCATCAACATAGTCTAATACTGCCAAATATGTAACATTTAATTTTTCATTAGTACAAACCAAACAAACTAAGTTTTTCTTGTTTTTTATAATAAAAGGGTCCTTTAAAATCTGGTAGTCCTTTTCGGAAAAAGAAATATTCCAAGAAAGTTTTTTCTTTCTTTCTCCCTTTATACTGACTTTTGATTCCACAATTTTAGTAGAGTACTTGATATAAACATTGAAATCACCCGTGTCTGTTGCAAATTCAATTCTTTTACTATTTTCGGTTTCATCAAATAAGGCTGGTGCCCCATTCGATGAATTTATAATAGTAGAAAGAAAAACCCCAATGAAATAATCCAGCTTATTAATCCTTCGCAATTAAACAGCCCTCTTATTTTATTCCAATCGGTTTTTTTATAAGTCCATCTCCTGAAGTATATCTCTCAATTCTATTAGCTCGTTCTCTGTCAAGGTAACGCCTTTACCCATTTTTCCATGTTCTGGGTCCCATTCCCTAAGGTCATATTTAGGCTCCCTGCCATTCCAGCTTATAAGATTTAACTCTTTTGTCCAACCCTTTGCAGATTCAGATAAAACACCTATGGTTTTTATAATTTCAAATCTAATAT
>JAAYKT010000507.1 GCA_012522255.1 Clostridiales bacterium | reverse complement strand
GTATATACTTATAAAGTAAACTAATGGTCAAGTAGGTGCCGTTTTTAATATAACAAACTAATTAGGGGGAATTTATTATGAAAGATTACAAAACGAAAAACCTAAGGAATGTAGCAATAATAGGACACGGGAGTTCCGGAAAAACATCCCTTACAGAAGCTATGCTTTATAATACCGGCGTATTAGACAGGTTTGGAAAAGTAGATGATGGAAATACGACGACAGATTATGACCCGGAAGAGATTAAAAGAAGAATTTCCATTACAGCGGCTATTGCACCTTGCGATTGGAAAGATGTAAGAATAAATTTTATTGATACCCCGGGATATTTTGATTTTGTGGGTGAATTGGTTGCAAGTCTGAGCGTTAGTGACAGCGCAATAATTACAGTTGATAGTGTTTCGGGAATAGAGGTTGGAACCGAAAAAGCCTGGGATTTGGTAGAGGAACGCGGTGTTCCGCATTTGTTCTTTATAAACAAAATGGATAGGGAAAATTCAAACTTCTTTAAGGTGGAAACTGAGCTTAGGGAGGTTTTTGGAAATAAGGTAGTGCCCATTCAAATTCCTATCGGATCTGAAGCCGATTTTAAAGGCGTAATTGATTTGATAGATATGAAAGCAAAAATAATGCAAGGAAATAAAATTATTGAGACTGAAATTCCCTCAGGTTACGAAGATAAAATCGAGGATTTTAGAAATATAATTATTGAAGCGGCTGCGCAATCTGATGAAGAGCTGATGGAAAAATATTTTGACGGCGAAGAATTGACAAAGGAAGAAATTATAAAAGGCCTTAAAATCGGTGTATTAAGTGATGAGATCATACCCATACTTTGCGGCTCGTCTATAAAGAATATAGGAATAGATTGCGTAATGGACACGGTAGAGAGGCTTTTCCCATCACCGCTGGATGTGAAGAATTATACATTTAAAAATGTTAAGGCAGGAGAAACAGAGGAACGCGGCTTTGATATTGGTCTTCCCTTTAGTGCGCATGTTTTTAAAACACTGGCAGACCCCTTTGTAGGAAAAATTTCCATGTTCAGAGTTATGTCAGGTACAATAAAAGCTGACTCTGAAGCATTTAATACAAATAAAGACAAAAAAGAAAGGCTAAGCGGAATATTTTTATTGAGAGGTAAAAAGCAAATTCCCATGACGGAACTGATAGCAGGTGATATTGGCGCAGTGGCCAAACTGCAATATACGACAACAGGAGATACTTTATGCGATGGCAACAATTTGGTTTTGTTTGATGATATTAAATTCCCCGAACCGAATATTTCCATGGCAATAGAACCAAAGGCAAAAGGTGATGAAGATAAGATAGGAAACGGGCTTCAAAGATTAATGGAAGAAGACCCGACCTTACGTGTGGAGAAAAATGCTGAGACAAGGCAAACGCTTATTTCTGGTATTGGAGAACAGCATTTGGAGATTGTAACAAAAAAACTTGCCAATAAATTTGGAATAGATGTTATTTTGAAAGATCTCAAAGTACCTTATAGAGAGACCATTAAAAAATCGGCAAAAGCAGAAGGAAAACACAAAAAGCAATCCGGCGGACACGGACAGTATGGGCATGTTTGGATTGAATTCGAACCGGGCACAAGTGAAGAAGAAGATTTTGAATTTGTAGACAAAATAGTGGGAGGCGTTGTACCGAGGCAGTATATCCCTGCTGTAGAAAAAGGGCTGAGAGAAAGCATGGAACAAGGAGTGCTGGCAAACTACCCTGTGGTTAATATAAAATGCACGTTATACGACGGATCATTCCACCCCGTGGATTCTGCAGAAATGCCCTTCAAAATAGCAGCCTCTTTAGCCTACAAAAAAGGAATGGCAAATGCCGGTCCTGTATTGCTTGAACCTATATATTATGTAGAAGTAACCGTACCTGATCAATATATGGGCGATATTATAGGTGATTTGAATAAAAAGAGGGGAAGAGTGTTGGGGATGGAACCTGCAGGTAAGTATCAAAAAGTCACTGCAGAAGCTCCCTTGTCAGAAATGTTTAAATATGCAACTGACTTAAGGTCTATGCCCCAGGCAAGAGGCGAATTCACTATGAAATTTGTCAGATACGCGGAAGTACCTGCCCAGATAGCAGAAAAAGTTATACAAGCCGCCAATGCAGAAAAAGAAAATTAGGAATAGTTAAAAAATATAAATGTTAAAATTAAAATAAAGCTAAAAATGCGGTAGAATGATATCTGCCGTATTTTTGTTGTTTTTAACATATTGCATAGCTTTACTCCTTGTAAATTGGTACTTGTATTAATTACATTGAATTGCATTTATAAGGTAATCTCTATCAAATACTACTATTTAAGCTAAGCAAACTGAACTGTAACATCCCGCCATGTTTTTTATATATTAAACCATTGAGAAAATGCTTGTAATAGTAAATAAAATGAATTATAATTAAAGTCAAGGAAGGTCAAAGTCAGAATAGAAAGAGGTATTTTTATGTCAAGAATTAGTGATATTATAGAGGCTTTTATAAATGAATTGATAGAGGAAGCCGAAGGTACCATAGAATTTGGCAGGAATGATCTCGCCAGTCAATTTAACTGTGCACCATCTCAGATAAATTATGTCTTGACAACAAGATTCACATCAGATAGAGGCTATTGTATAGAATCAAGGCGGGGTGGCGGCGGATATATAAAAATATCCAAGGTTGATGTAGATAAAAATGATTATCTTAAAAGCATTTTATCAAAAGAATTTGGAGATAATTTGAATAAAGAAAGTGCTTTTCGCTTTACCGAAGTCATGTATAAAGAAGATTTGATTGATGAAAGAATCATGAATATTATTAAATCCGCTGTAGATGATAATACACTTTCGCTTATTTCCAGGCCTTTAAGAGATAGAGTCAGAAGTGAAATTTTTAAGGCTATGTTGGTATCGGCTTTAATATGAAGAATTTTAATTTAGAATTTGTTTATGGAGTGTGTTGAATATGTTATGTGACGAATGCGGTAAAAGAGTTGCCACCGTTCATATTACGAAGATTGAGAATGGTATAAAAACTGATTTTCATTTATGTGATAAATGTGCAATGGCGAAGAACTCATTTTCAATAAATACAAGTTTTTCAATAAATGATTTACTTACTGGAATATTAAACAATGCGGAATTCTTTCCCTTAAAAGTCGGGTTTTTAGATGAGCTTAAATGCCCCGTTTGCGGTTTAAGCTATAATAGATTCAGAGAAACCGGCAGATTCGGTTGCAGCAACTGTTATAAAGCATTTAGTGACAAACTTAATCCTTTATTCAGAAGGTTGCATGGGAATATTAGTCACTCAGGAAAAATTCCCGCCAGAGCCGGAGGGAATATTAAAAAAATAAAAGAAGTAGAAAGATTAAAAACAGCATTGAGTATTGCAGTTAAAAATGAAGAATATGAAAAGGCTGCAGAATTAAGGGATAAGATTAAAAAATTGGATAGAATAAGTAAAGGGGAGGAGATACTATGAGCGGATGGATCACTGAAAAGGGGCCTCAAAACGAGATAGTGCTGAGCAGTCGTATCAGATTGGCAAGAAATCTAAAAGATACTCCATTCCCCATATACTTAAAAGAAGCACAATCCGATAAGGTTGTAGACAGCGTAAAAAGCCCTTTTGCCAATACATTGAACAGAGATTATTATCTATATAATATGGATAAAACGGATTTGTTAGACAAGCAGATATTACTTGAAAGACATTTGATTAGCAAAGAACTTGTAAAAAGCAACAGTGGGGCTGCCATTATCAGTAAAGACGATATAATCAGCATCATGGTTAACGAGGAGGATCATATCAGAATTCAAGCAATACTACCCGGATTGCAGATTATGGAAGCATGGAAGTTGGCAGATGGTATAGATAACATGTTGGAAGAACAGCTGGATTATGCATATGATGAAAAATTAGGTTACTTAACTTGTTGCCCCACCAATGTAGGTACCGGCATGAGGGCATCATCAATGGTTCATTTACCGGCTCTTAATCTTACAGGAAGCATAGGAAAGATATTACAAACTGTGACACAAATTGGATTGACAATAAGAGGTTTATATGGGGAAGGTACAGAAATTTTAGGTAATTTGTTTCAAATTTCAAATCAGATTACTTTAGGACCTACGGAAGAAGAAATAATTGATAATACCAATGGTGTAACAAACCAGATTATTGAAAAAGAAAGAGAAGCAAGAAATATTTTGCTTAACAGTAATAGGATTCAATTGGAAGATAAAATATTAAGATCCTGGGGGATATTGAGAAATGCAAAAATAATAACATCTCAGGAATGCATGAAACTTTTATCTGATATAAGGTTGGGAGTAGATTTGGACATCATAAAAGGTTTGTCTATATCTACAATAAATGAAATTATGATAGATACACAAAGTGCAGGGATAAGCAAATATGCAAAGAAAGAATTAACTGCTGAGGTTTGCGATATCCTGAGAGCACAAATTATAAAAGAAAAACTGTGTTAAATATTCAGCGGCTAATATGCTGTTAAGGTTTTTGTAAGGAGGAAATTTATGGGGATATTTGATAGATTTACGGAAAAGGCACAAAGGGTTTTAATTCTTGCACAAGAAGAAGCCTTGAGGCTAAAACACAATTATATAGGGACAGAGCATATTTTGTTAGGCCTCATAAAAGAAGGAGAGGGGATAGCAGCACAAGTTTTAAAAAGCAAAGGTGTTGCTTTAGATGATATAAGAAAAAGGGTCGTAAATGCAGTTGGGATGGGAAGTGAACCTGTAAAACAGGTTATCGGGCATACCGCCAGGACAAAAAACGTTATAGAAACAAGTGTGGGTGAAGCAAGAACCTTAGGTCATAATTATGTTGGTACCGAACATTTGTTATTGGCTTTGATGAGGGAAAAGGACGGAATAGCGGCGCAAATATTATTGAATATGGGTATTGACGTTGATAATACTTACAATGATATTGTTAACCGGCTCGGCGCAGAAGGACAGAAGGATGTTAAAGGAAAACTGCCCAAAGATGCCAAGACTCCAAACCTTGACCAATATGGCAGAGATTTAACGGAAATGGCGGTAGAGGGAAAGCTTGACCCGATAATCGGCAGGGATAAGGAAACACAGAGGGTTATCCAAATTTTAAGCAGACGAACCAAAAACAACCCCGTGTTGATAGGTGATCCCGGAGTCGGTAAAACTGCTATAGCCGAAGGATTGGCACAAAAAATTGCAGAAGGTAATGTGCCGGAGATTTTAAAAAATAAAAGGGTTGTTACTTTGGATTTATCATCTATGATCGCCGGATCCAAGTACAGGGGAGAATTCGAAGAAAGACTAAAAAATGTTATGACAGAAATCATAGAGAACAAAAATATTATACTTTTTATTGATGAAATGCATACAATTATTGGTGCCGGCGCTGCGGAAGGGGCAATAGATGCCTCAAATATTCTAAAACCTGCGTTGGCGAGAGGTGAAATACAGACTATCGGCGCAACGACCATAGATGAATATAGAAAACATGTAGAAAAAGATGCCGCCTTGGAGAGAAGATTTCAGCCTGTTATGGTAGAAGAACCTACCAAAGAAGAAACATTTTTAATACTTCAAGGCCTAAGGGATAAATATGAAGCACATCATAAGGTAAAGATTACGGATGAATCATTAAAGGTAGCTGTCGAATTATCTGACAGATATATAACTGACAGATTTTTACCAGACAAAGCCATAGATCTTATTGATGAAGCCGCATCAAGGGTTAGAATAATGACATTTACCGCACCTCCGGATGTAAAAAAATTAGAGGAAGAGATAGTTTCCCTAAGCAAGGAAAAGGCTGAGGCTATTAATTCACAAAACTTCGAAAAAGCTGCAAAAATCAGGGATAAGGAGCAGGAGTTAAAGAAGGAATTAGAAGATGTTAAAAAAGAATGGAATGAGAAATCCGTACAACAAGAGCCTATTGTAGATGAAAATGAGATAGCGATTATTGCAGCCGATTGGACGGGAATTCCTATTACAAGGCTTGCAGAAGGTGAGTCACAAAGGCTTTTAAATCTTGAGGAAACATTGCATGAGAGGGTTATCGGGCAAGATGAGGCGGTAAATGCCGTGTCCAAAGCAATCAAAAGAGCCCGTGTGGGATTAAAAGATCCCAAAAGGCCGGTAGGTTCTTTTATTTTCTTAGGCCCCACAGGCGTGGGCAAGACGGAGTTATCCAGGGCGCTAGCGGAAGTTCTGTTTGATGATGAAAACTCAATGATAAGAGTCGACATGTCGGAATACATGGAAAGACATACGGTTTCCAAACTTATAGGTTCACCTCCCGGATATGTCGGTTATGATGAGGGTGGGCAGTTAACGGAACAGGTCAGAAGAAAACCATATTCCGTAGTTTTGTTCGATGAAATCGAAAAAGCTCATCCGGATGTATTTAATATTTTGCTGCAAATTTTAGAAGATGGCAGGTTAACTGATGGCAAAGGGAGAACTGTTGATTTTAAAAACACGGTGTTGATAATGACATCCAATGTAGGGGCTAACACAATAAAAAAACAAAATGTTATGGGATTTACGGTTGCAAGCAACGA
The DNA here is from genome assembly GCA_012522255.1 of Clostridiales bacterium. Lineage (GTDB taxonomy): Bacteria > Bacillota > Clostridia > Lutisporales > Lutisporaceae > JAAYKT01. Next base: position 568 of record JAAYKT010000507.1, on the reverse strand, counting down.
AAAAGAAGAGGCTTACGAAAGAATGAAAGAAAATCTCATGGGAGAGTTGAGAAAATCCTTTAGGCCTGAATTTATCAATAGAATAGACGATGTGATAGTTTTCCACGAGCTTGACAAGGAACATTTAAAAGGCATAGTCGGATTGATGTTAAAGGATTTTGCGAAAAGAATAGGTGAGCTTGAAATAGAGGTAGAGGTCACTGATAAGACGAAAGATTATATAATAGAAAAAGGGTTTGATCCGGAATATGGTGCAAGGCCTCTCAGAAGGGCAATTCAGAAGATGTTGGAAGATAAACTTTCAGAAGAAATGCTGGCCGGAAATGTAAAAGCCGGGGGTAAAGTGCACATAGACTCGGATGGGGAAAAGTTGATATTCAGTTAGATGACAAGGGTAGATGACAAGGGGACGGGGGTATTGTCACACGATTGCAGTGATATAGCGCACAACTTTTTTGATGGAGACCACCCTGCACCCAATGATTGCCCTAAAAAATATATCGTGTTCCTTGACATGATTTAGAAAGGTCTACACAACGGCCTACATGTATGCTTTACCGATATATAT
>JAAYKT010000506.1 GCA_012522255.1 Clostridiales bacterium | reverse complement strand
ACATTCTGGCCTGAACTATCGTTGTTTTTACCAAGACTGTTTAATTTACTTTAAATTAATAAACTATAACAAAATTTAATTTAGCAAATTTATATTAAAGGGGGATTACGATGAATAACAATTTGACGTTTGAAACTGTACTGCTGAGCCAAGAGCAAGTGAAAGGCTTGATAACGATGAAAGAGGTCGTGGAAATAGCAGACAAGACATTTAAGGGGTTTGGAGAGGGTACTACAATAAATCCTACTAAAGTTAACCTGGATCTTGGAGAAGTCGCATCTTATCCAAGTTATAATGGGTTTATGAATGCTATGCCAGCTTATGTAGGTTGGATGGATTCTGCGGGCATTAAATGGGCTGGCGGCTTTTTAGGGGAAAGAAAAAAGATGGGATTGCCTTATATTACTTCAATGATTTTATTGATTGATCCTAAAATAGGGAATTTCAGGGCAGTTATGGATGGGGCTCATATTACAAACCTTCGTACTGGGGCCCAAAGCGCTGTGGCATTAAAATATCTGCATAATAAAAAGACAATAAAATTAGGCTTGTTCGGAGCGGGAATGCAGGGTCACACGCAGACTATGGCGATTTCGGAAGTATTTGATATCGAAGAGCTGAGAGTATATGACATAAGTAAGGAAGCGGCAGTTAGATTTAAGGAGGACATGAAGGATTTTGTAAAAGGTGAAATAATAATTGCTGACAATCCTAAAGATGCCGCTTTAGGGGATGCAGTTGTTTGTGTTACTCAATCAAAAGACAAATTTATAAAAGATGAATGGATAAAACCCGGCATGATATTGTTCCCTATGGGATCCTATCAAGAATGCGAAGATGAGTTTATTTTAAACGCAGATAAAATAGTAGTTGATCATATAGGGCAATGTTTACACAGAGGGGCTCTTGCTCATTTGAATGAGATGGGTAAGATTACAGAAGATAACATATACGCAACAATAGGGGAGCTTGCAGCAGGGAAAAAACCGGGGCGTTTAAACAATGAAGAAAGAATATTATGTATACCTATTGGCACCGGGGCAATGGATATAGCCGTCGCCACACAAGTTTACAAAAGGGCAGTGGAAAAAGGTATAGGCGGAAAATATACTTTTGCTTAAGGTGTTTAATAAATATTAATTAAATGGAGGAATAAAAATGAAATTAAGAAAAAGAACTCTGTCAATAATACTTTGCCTGATTCTGACACTTACCGTTTTGGCAGGTTGTGCCAAAACACCGACAACACCCGGTGGAGAAACACCCGGAGGGGAAGTAAAACAGAAGGTTTGGAAAATCGCACATATTAGACCGGCAGGAGCCGTAGCTGACGTTGATGTAAATGCTTTTGTGAAAGATGTATTTGAAAGAACCAATGGTTCACTTAAAATTGAAGTGTATCCGGCAAGCCAACTTGGTGACTACACTGTGGTACAGGAACGTGTTTCCATAGGTGACGTTGAAATGCAAATAGCTCCAATTGGAACTAATTTGGATAAGGGTTTTGGTATATCAAATGCTCCTTATTTGGTAGAAACCTGGAAGCAAGCTGGGGATGTATATGCTACCGGCAGTGTGCTTATCAATAGAATGACTAAAATGCTTGAAAAACATGATCTAAAACTTCTTGGGACATATCCTTTATATTTCGGTGGCATAGCCCTCGTGAAAGAACCTAAGGATCCACAAAATGCGGATGTGCCAAAAGGTATTAAAATAAGAGTACCGGCTATGAAATCTTTTGAAAAGACAGCTGAAGCTTTAGGATATATTGCTACACCACTTGCCTGGGCAGATACTTTTACATCTATGCAAACAGGTATAGTTGAAGGAGCAATAGGAGCGGGAGCAGAAGGTTATTACTCCAATCTAAAAGATTTGATCAAGTACTATTTGCCGCTGAATGACCACTTTGAAATGTGGTACCTATATGTTAATCAAGAACAATTTGACAGCTTGACGGCAGATGAGCAAAAAGCATTGACAGAAGCATCATTGGCTTTAGAGAAAAATAGATTTGCAAAAGCGGAAGCAGAGGAAAAAGAATATGAAGATAAGTTAGCAGAACTTGGGATTAAAGTTATTGAATTCAGTGATGAAGATTTGGCCGCTTTTGCAAAAAAGAGCAGGGAGCTTGTATGGCCGCTTATCAAAGATGATTTCGGTGCAGAATTATTTGATGAAGTTACAAAAGATATAAAATAAACTTTAGGTAAAAAGAATTGTAAGAAGCATAGGTAAAGTACCTATGCTTCTTACAATAAACTGCTAAGGGGGTTATATATTATGAAAGATGAAATTTTAAATATACTAAAAGCAGAAGTAAAGCCCGCATTGGGGTGTACAGGGCCTACATCGGTTTCTTATGCTGTGAGTGTCGCAAAAGATGCTGTCGGAGGCAAGGCCAAATCTGTGAGATTAATAGTGGACAGAGATACTTATAAAAACTCTATAGCTGTTGGTATACCCGGAACTTCGCAGATGGGATTGGTTATAGCTGCCGCATTAGGTGCCGTATGCGGTGATTCTAGGCTAGGCCTGGAAGTGCTAAAACATGTCACAAAAAAAGATGAAGAACGTGCCTTGGAATTCGCTGGAAATTCAGTTGATTTAAAAATAGATTGGGGTTTAAAAGAAGTAGGTCTTTACATTGAAGCATTTGTGGAAACAGATAAGGGAGTAGGACATGCTATTGTAAAAAGAACCCATACTAATGTAGTGCTTGTTGAAGTAAATGATAAAGTAATTTTAAAAAAGGAAGATGAAATAAATAATAAAGAAACTATCCAGGTCGATGCACCAATTTTAGACTTTTCCGTCAGGGATTTTTATAATTTTTCAAAGGATATTGATATAGAATCAATTAGATTTCTTAAAGAAGCAATAGATATGAATATGGAACTTAGTCAGGCAGGATTAAAAGAAAATGTTGGTGGAGAATTTGGTATCGGTTTTAAAAACCTTATTGGAGATAAAGCATATATAAGAGCTAAAAGTCTTGCAGCAGCGGCCTCTGATGCCAGAATGGCGGGAGATAATATTTCGGCTATGAGCTGTGCCAGTAGCGGTAACGTAGGTATTACAGCATCTGTTCCGTTTTTGCCCATATGTGAAGAGCATGGAAAGAGTGAAGAAGAGATGCTAAGGGCAATCTGCCTAAGTTTT
>JAAYKT010000006.1 GCA_012522255.1 Clostridiales bacterium | reverse complement strand
TCACGGCACGAACTGTTTTGCGGGTTCGCTCCCAATGATCAACTATTTCCTTGTCATATAGTTTGTGATATTGCTTTGTCCGGGATGGATAATGCTGAACATAGTACATCTCTACTTGTACTGGCAGTATGTACCCCTGCTTCACTAACTCTTTTTCAGTTATCAGCTCTACAATAGGGCCAGTTGCCGCTTCTATATATATTTCTTTTCCGTCATCTCGATGAGGGGTTGCAGTTAAAGCATAGGAATAATAAGCACCTACTTTATTTGCTATGGCAAAGATTGTTTCTGCACCAAGCATATGTCCTTCATCTACAAACTGACATCCTACTGTATTAAAGTAGGCTTCTAGCTTCTGCCAGCGGGCATCTTGTCTTTCCATGCAGCTATATGTTGTTTGTATCGATGCAACGGTAATAGGTTCAATATTAAAGTTGCGACCTCCAACCTTCCCTACCTTGATCCCCAATGCTGATTGTAATACCTCTGCGGTTTGCTCCAGTAGATCTAATGAGTATGTGAAAAACACACAGGGGACTCCTAATTGAGCAATTATAACGGCACTCAACAGTGTCTTCCCTGAACCCGTTGCCATAACTAATGTCGCACGATTGGATATTGTCCCTTTGTTTATCTTTTCGCAGGCTTGCTGCTGATAAGGCCGGGGTTGTATTTGTAATTGTATGTCTAATTGCTTAGTGGGCTTATTTGTTATCGGGTGTTCTACATATGATCGAAATCGAAAATGCCGCAAGAAGGTCGTTATCCTTGTATACAAACCTCTCGGAAACAGTATGACTATATCGTTTTTATTTCTGCCGACTTTTACCAGACTTTCTATTATGTATTTTTCTTCGCTATTCTTATCTATATATTCGAAGGAACATAAATCACGCAATGATTGTATTAACAGTAAGTTTGGTGTTCCTGATATTTTTAGCCGATCTTCTTTTACTTCAACTGACAATCGGCTGAACATGTCGGGAGTTACTAAGTGTAGGAAATGCGGGGATAAATAACCCGGGCTTAAGATGCCAGCTTGTGTCGCATTTGACAAGCTGCCGATGGGAACCGTCCAGTATGGCCCCAGAGGATCTGGGTTATAGGCATATCCTTTTATTCTCTTTATTTTCTTGGTCAGAGTAGGATTATATTTAAAATCCAACCTGGCTAAATTATTAAATTGCGTTAGTTGCATAATCATTGCCCCAGGGGGGTTATTATCATGGTCTTACCCATGACTTTTACGTCCGCATCTGAGTTTTTTATGCCCGCTAAAATATCTTCTACTTGCTTCCGTTGTTTTGGCAATACAGTTATCTGTTCTCCGTTATTTAGTAGAATTTTTGCTATATGTATTGCATCTTTACTGAGTTTAGGCGACACGTGTATTGTTATCATTTTTATACTCCATTTTAAAAAGATTTTTAATTTCAACAATCAGCCATTCTCCTATATGGGAGTCGGCGTTCATAACTTCTTTAGTCATGCGGATTATTCTCTCCGCTTTTTCTTTCACGACATCTCTTTCGATGGTGTTTTCAACACTTTCCACTTCGATGGCTTCTTTCAGTTGACGGGTTGACAAATCGTGTTCACAGGCAACTTGTAACCACTTTTCTGGTTCTTTGGTTTTTGCCGCATATAGATGCAGGGTAAATGATTTATCGGCCGCCCTCATATGTGGTTCCGGAAATGCTTTGTACGCAACTACACAGTTTCGTATCAATGAAGGGGAACACCCGCACAAAGACGCCATCGCACTATTATTAATTTGGTAGTAATCTGCTATCTGTGCAATCAAGGTTGCCTTTTTCCACTTTATATCTTCTTCTGCTTCGGTGCATGTCAACACTGCTTGTATGGCACTTTCGAGGGAGATCCCATCTATTTCATGGTCTGTGTTGCGTATCCGAAATTCACTAACATCGCTTTTTGGTATAAACCCTATGGTATTCATGATTTTTTCTGCCGTTGCATCTTCCCTTTTGGCAATCAAAGCAATTAAATAGAAAGCCGGGATGTTGCCAGCATGAGCCTTTGTGTGACAGGCCCCACATAAGCATATAAGGTTCTCTCTTTTATCCAGGGAGGGGTCTTTCTTATTCCCCCTGGCCCTAACATGATGGCGGTGTAAACCTTCTCCTGAGTAACCGCATACTTCACATTTTTCTAATGCTAAATTTTATTGATAAGGCAACAATATTTCTCCCCCTTCCTTAAACAGCCTTGTTGAAGTATGCATCAATGGCGTTAAGGTCTTCTGTCCAGTACATATCTGGCAACGTGTTTATGATAATTCTTCCCCATGGCTTTTTAATCCGAGGATCGCAAATTACAACTGCTCCCCGGTGAGTGGAATTCCGAATTAATCTGCCTGCCCCCTGTTTGAGTTTTAAAGCGCAGCGCGGCAAACTTAAGTCCATAAACGGGTTTCGTCCATGGGATTTTACTAAATCGTATTGGGCTTTTTTAATTGGAGTTGTTGGCACTTCAAATGGTAGCTTGGTGATAATGACGCAATTTATAACTTCGTCTACACCCTCCCAAAAGGTATTTGTACCAAATAAGATGCTGTTGTTGTTCTTGCGGTATTCCTGCAATAATAATTCCTTTGAGGAAGTTCCCTGCAACAACCAGATATGATTCGTGTCATTCGATAATTCCGCATGACAGTCCCGCATTACTGCATATGATGTGAACAACACAAAGACCTTGCCAGGGATTTTTTTGATAACATCCTTTATGGTGCGGCATAAATATTGGGTGTATTGCTTTGTGTTTGGCAGCGGTGCGTTTGAAGGGCAATAGACTACAGCATTTTCACGATAATTGAAAGGTGAATCTAATCTTAATCCCCAGCATTGACCATTTAATCCAAGTGTTTGTTTTAATGCACTATAGGATTTATTCACGGTCAATGTTGCGGAGGTTATTACAGTATTCTTTGTGGCCCAAAATTGTTTTAATTGACTGGCTATGTCTAATGGGCAGTAACATATTTCTTTATTTTCAGCCCAATATACCATGTTATCTTCGTTCTGCAAGTTCCACGTTTCTATTTTGTTGGCTATATCGTTGACGAATTCCAGAGTCTTGTCCAGCTCCATCTTGATATACTCCACATCATTGGCTTCCATGGATTTTTCGGTGGCTTTTGCAATTTCTTTTAATATTCCAATCATATTCATTGCGTCTGCAAGCTCTTCCTTCTGATATGTCTTTTCTTCGAGGGATGAAAAGAAGGTCGAAGAATATAGTATTAAGGTATCTTTGGCCTTATTAATTTTCTCTTTTAATTCGGCACGCGCATACGCTGCCTGTAGTAACGATACATTAAGCCGCTGTTGCAGTTTATATATGTCGTGCTTGCTAACTGTTTCGGTAAAGATGTTCAGGGCGGCCGCTTCAAAATTATGTCCCTCGTCAATCACAAGTTTTTCATATGACGGCAAAACTTTTTTTTGGTAATCAGATAAAACCATCGCATGGTTAGTGATAATTATATCGGCTTTTTCTAGTTTCATTCTTGCCCTATTTACATAACACTTCCCTTTTGATGGGCAATGTTCGCCTAAACAAGTAGAGGTATCAGCATTAATTTCTGACCATTGAGATTTTGTATAGCTGAAAGGTATATCGCTACATTCTCCGGTCTCGTTAGTTTTCAGCCAATCCTTGATCTTATCAAGAAACTTCTGTGTATCTTCTTCAGTAAATAAGTCCGAAAGAACCTGATCCATTTTATTAAGACATACATAGTTGTTTCTTCCTTTGGCTTTTTCGCAAGTAAGTTCGGGATAGTATTTTAAAACCATGGGAATATCTTTATTACAAAGTTGTTCTTGTAGACTTAAAGTATTAGTGCTTATTACTACAGTTTCTTGAACCGATTTAACCGTTTCGCATATAGCTGTTAAATATGCAAAACTTTTTCCTACACCTGTGCCAGCTTCCGCTAACAACACATGACCTGGATTATTGCCAACATGGTTATAATAACGACGAATGGTCTGTGCCATGTTTATCTGTTCTGGCCTATTCTCCGGATTAGATTCTAACCCTAAGACAACATTATTTAATGCTTGTAAAATCTGTTCATTCAGCTGTTCTTTCAAATTAACACCCTTTCACTTTCACCCTGCTGGGAACCAGCCATAAGCTATAATCTTTCTCCCCTGCTTCATTGCGAGAAACTTCTATGTATCTTGATCCAGGTGGCGGTATATCACCGGGTTCAAATAATGTCGGTCTGTAGCCTTCTTCTTTTGCCCTTAAAACCTTACTGGTTTTGGCATTTAGTTTATTGATTGCTGGAGTTGAATATAAGATACCGTACGCGCGCAATATAGTTTCCATCGCAGCCATATCCTCATCCAGTTGATCATGATTTCTCATTCGAGAACGATATTCCATTTCTATGCGTATTATGGAAGCTGGTATCATTTCTCTAGTTGTGATCGTGCAATTTTCTTGTTCATCCTCGGTCATTTTGCGTACCAAGGTTTTAGTTTTAGGATTGTAACCTGTTCGCCTACGTTGCTTATATGCTTGTTCTTTAGTTATTTTCATATTTTGATGAGTGCTTAAAAACTGCGCCATCCCCAATGTTAATCCGCTGGGAAGGTCTTTATTAATTTCCTGATTATATATTTCTACTACTTCGTTGATATCTTCGATGGCATTGAAAGCATCTATTTTCTTTTTTATTCGATGCCATCCATCTTTTATTGTACCTACGCTTACCCCCATCTTAGCTGCTGCTTCTCTATAGCTGTTCCCATCCCGCAATAAGGAATATATCTGGTATTGCCTGGAAGTTAAAAAAGTCGCGACAATATCATCTTCCATTTTTCCCCCTCCCCTCATGTAACCTTTTAGGTTATATTTTATCTATGATTATAACCGTTACGCGTACATTGTCAAGCTTATGTATTCTTTTTGTTGAGATTTTGTTATAATGGGTACAATTTAACTGTGAGGAGTTTTTATAATGGATTCAAAATATAAAAAAGAATACCACCCTACCTTTGGAGCAACCTTACGAGAGTTGCGAGAACGCTACGGTGTAAGTGCCATACAATTAGTTGAACATCTTGGTACCGGGAAAAACCCATACCAACTTATCTCCACATGGGAAACAGGAAGAAGAGAACCATCTTTTGTGCAATTGTGTAAGATCGCGGATTATTTTGGTGTGACTACAGACTATCTACTTGGCAGAAAACAAATGGGAATTACGGAGGAATTATCCGCCTTCCTGATCAGCAAGGACAAGAATTTAAGCGAAGAAGATGAAAAAAGAATAATAAAATTAATCACCGCTTTGCTGGAATAATCGATGATACGGAATTTTGCCAATCTTCTAAATCTTTTTATTTATAGGTATAAGGTCGCAAATATTCTGATTTCTGCTATACTATTAAAAATCTGTTATATTGGGGGGATATAACGTGTTTTGTCACTTTTTTAGACCACGCGAAAACTTAATATCTGATATCGTCGACACATTAGTTCCATGTTTCGTTGACGATGGCTTGTCCTTAATGGACTATTTGAAACAAATTGCCGTTGTTTGTGAATGTGACATTGACACAGAGTGTATAGTATGCAAAGGCGACCAAACTATTGTAATGTTATGCCAGAAGACAACTGAGGAGTCCTTATTGCGCTTAGTAGCTCAAGTGCGCTTGAATCATACATATGCACAACATTGTGACAAAAATGTTCGGGAGGATGAAATTGATTTATTTTCAAAACTATTTTACAAAAAATGCTGTTATAGATTTGCTATCCTCTAGTGTTACTTTCAAGTAAAAAGCTCTTCATATATAATATGAAGAGCTTTTTTAGTTATTTATGAGGAATTGCTTCCCCTTTCCTGCCATCAAATGATATCCAATGAATGTTGATCCCTCCATTAGTCAAAAGGATATTTACAATACTGAATATCAATGAAGCGGCCAGGTCATTCGCCCCGATGTTTTGTGGATTTTCCAGTGCATTCATGGCGCAGTTGACCTGCGGTTTGTTTTCTTCCACCAGCGCGTCCGGAAATAATTCCCCCACCGGCGAAAGCAAAACTTTTTTATTTTTATAACCGACCACTATTTGACCGGTTAGCTTCCCGTTTCCAGAGTCTATATAAACTACTGGCACACGGGAATCCGAAAAGTATTTATGCATGACTTTACGGGCTTTGTTGTTATCAACACACCCTATTACAATATGCAAATCCGCATATTCATCCAGGTATGTTGTCAATTCTTCCGGGGATTCCAGTTTGTTTCTCGCGCATCCAATGTCTACATGAAAAGCAAAACCGTACCTTATAGAGAGTACCGTGGCTTTATTCTTCCCCAGATCCTCTGCTATAAAGTTTTGCCGATACAAGTTAGCAGGCTCCACGATGTCGTGGTCTACTAATACATATCGATACTTACAATCCCCTTTGAATTCTTTTAAGGTCATTAATAACCGGGCCAGCTTGGGAACGAGATAGCCCCCCGTTCCGCCGCAGCCAACCTGAATGATATTGACCTTTGAATACGGGACTTTCATTATCCCATCTTTTCAAATTTAATCCCGGTCACTAAAAACTTTTCATCGCCTTCTTCGACCCACATAAACTGAGTTCGATCTGCACTAAGTTCCGAGTAGCCCTGGGCAACGAGGTACTTTCTTACATCCCCAAAGGTGGGGTTTTCTACTTCCTCCGGAGCAATGTAGGTAAAGAAATCATTGTAAATCTTTACCCTTACCTCCCTCATCTCAAGCGGGGTCTCATCGCCGGTTTTTTTAGCAGGCGTTCCTTTAACCTTACCCTTTTTAGGGGTTTCTGCGCAACCTTCTGTGCATGTGTTTTCATATTCTTCACCAAATAGATTTGTCATATTATACCTCCTATTAAGTCCCCCTACCTTTTATTAGCGGGTGTTAACCACTTGTTAGGGATTTTCTTCCCCTGCAACTCTTTATACAGGGAGTCTCTCTCCAATCCTGACCTGTTCCTTGATGGATAGGCATGGGTCGATGGCATCATTGCAATCATATCAGGGACTCTGCCAAAATCACAGGGTTCAGATATGTTGATGCGGTTTGACCCTATGCAAAGATGACTATTCCCTACATTGAAAATAGGGTAATGGTATAGCTCCGCACTAGGGTAGGGTTTCTCTATTATCGCCCACATGTCAGTACTTGTAAGCACACCATTATTGACAGTGAACTTATATACAGCTGCAGGAATACCAGCTTTTTTAAAACTCCTGCTTTCATACAGGAGATCGATTGACTTTGCCGGCTGATAAAGCCACAAGTCATACTGGCGTACCCCTATTGTGGGAGTGTACCCGATAGTGCCTAATGGTAGCATTGGAGAAATTACTTTTTCTTGTTTTTTGGGCACCCCTATCGATTCATTAAGTGCCTGGATCAAATCACGGGTGTTTACTTTTCTCCACCGTGATATTCCGTTCTCAATGATTTCAACAAGAGATCCCTCCTGGCTTATCTTGAGGTTAATCATCCCAGCACCCCCTTATAAAGAGTGCGATATCGATAAATAGACCAATATCATAAATGATTTCTTCATTGGCCCAAATCTCCCAACATTTCTTCCCTTCTATCTCTTTGACCTTTAAAACCTCCAAACTATATGGGGGTTTTTTATTAAGTTTTTCGAGATTTTCGGGGGTGGCATGTATATCTTCAACTTCTATAATATAAAGCCACTCTGTGTCCAAGTCAGAAGGAATTTCAATTCCTTCTTCTTCAAATGATTCCTGATCGGATGATTTAACACTGATATGTGCATCAGCATCAAGCCCAAATATTATCGACAGAACCTCTGCGATATATTCTTCATCCCCTCAGTTACCGCAAGCACAGGTTCCGAAGTACCTGTCATAGATATCAAATCCCAACTCTTTTAATCGAAATAATTCCATGAGCTGGTCAAGTCGTTTCAATTCGATATATATATCTTCTTCATACATACACCGAACCCCCTTCCATCGGCAGGAAGGTTAAACTTCGGGCAATTCTGTTGTGCAATTGCCTTTCGTGTTCCTCTCTGTCTACTGCTTGGCAGAACTCAGAGCATGTATCTTCAAACTCTAATATTCTGTCCCTCAACCAGTACCAATCCTCTATAGGGATGGAGAGGATTTGGCTGGTTATCACATCGCTGCTGTTAAATATATCTAGAAGATCTAAATACTTTTTTACATCTTCTTTGTATTTTTCAGCAACGAATTCGGCTGAAGGTAACTCTTTTAGTTTCCACTCAAGAACTACCGGCAAAATTTCCATTTAAACACCTCCCCCCGGTTTATCCGGAAGATATATAGGGTATTCTGTTCTCCAGTCCTTCTTCTTGCCTTCCTGAATCTTTAACCAGATGGCAGTTATCTGCTGGTCAGACATACCCCGCACTTTTTTACGCCATTGCTTACCCTTCGTACTGTCATATCCATAGCGTTCAGCAACTTCACGGCGTTTACTTGCGGTTGACATTATTTGATCCTTAACCGCATTTTTACTTCCAATACCACATCATGTTGCGGCAGAAATATTTTATTTAATACATCTTTAGGAATAGGTATTTCCCCGTTATATATATTAATAACGGCATCGTCTATTCCTTTCCCTAATGTTTCATTCCAGCTTACCGGAACAGCCTTGATGCCTTTTGACCAGAGTTCCTGGACTAAAGACTTCTCGGCTTTTGCCACATGGGGGTTTTTCCGAACATCCATATCATAGGCTACTGCCGTATGATTGATGTTTAATTGCGCCGCATATTCTGCGGCTTGTTTATAAATTGATACCCCGGGGACGCCTAAAAACGGGACGCCGGTGTATATTGATGCTATATCGGCTTTGAGCGGGCCTTCCGTGACCCATACCGTTGAATCCTGCAAGGATTTACCCTGTGGTACCGCTACATGGATCAGTGAGCCACTAGAGCAACCGTCATCTTTCCCTGCAGAAGAAAAAGACAGGTACTTTCCCGATTCTTTCTTTTTACGATATTGATCATCAACTCTTATTTGAAAGCCTTGAATCCTTCCTTCTATATCCTGAGAAGATATCAAGAACCCTGGCAGAGTCATAAAGACCCAGTTGCCATACCGATCTTTGAAGAACCCGGGTATCCCCTTGAGGTTGTATCCATCTTTTAAGAGGGATACACACAATCCTCTGCTGGACTCCCATCCGACTGTAGACTTGTACTGCCGGAATTCTATGGCATCTTCATCTAATCCCCTTTTCAAAAGATTTTCCCTGTGTCTGGGGGAGAGGACTAACCGCTTAAGAAACTCCCGGTAGACTGTATCCCTTTCTTCAATACTTGCAACCGGGCTTTCCTCAATGACTGGACCGGTATAATGCCCGGCCCTTCTTAATACTTCTTCATAGTTATGACCGTAAAAGTCTTTTGCCATAACTACAGAATTTCCAGAATATCCGCATCGTGGGCACCGGAACACCCCTTTGTCGGGTCTGATGGCCAAATGCCCTATTTT